>JBGCDF010000498.1:0-4844 GCA_045105095.1 Crocinitomicaceae bacterium
CCAATAAGCTGACCAGGTAACACCAACTCCCCATCTAACGGTTCTCGGCTATCTGTATGCGCATACAGCAACTTTTTAGCGTTTTCTTCATAGTAGAACCGAATCCAGATACAACTCATTCCATATGATCTCGAGTCATAGTTTCGAAATTTACCGAATACCATAGAAAAGACTTCCGTATTACCATCATCGGAAGTATATAAATCAGTCGAGTCATGTGTCCATGGGGCTGGACGAGTGTTTCTGCGATATTGGTGATTGTTTGGGTTTCGGTCATAAAAACCATAATATTGCCCGTAACTTTTAGGCTCGTTAGCCCTTACAACATTGTTTCCTCCGTAGTTTTTCGAGACAATATGCATTTCTCTATTCTTTATCCATCTACCTTCCGAGTCCTTCCTATTAATTAGTGCATGATTCACGCGTGTTCGTTCTTCGCCTCCTTCATCTTCTCTCGTACCGTTCATTATAGGCTGACACCACTGCATTCCGAATAGCACAAAATGAACTTGATCTTTTTTCAGAAATGGCGAAAAATGAGAGACATCGAATTCGGGATATTCGGTACTTACAATTACACCCAACGATTTCTTTATCATGTTGTAGTCTTCGGAGGTTGTTCTTTTCACTTCCAGTGGAAGGGCTACTTTGAGATAATCTGATCGAGTAGCATCTTCATTTGTGATTTTCCATCCGAATGTTTTCCCAGCAAGATTGTCGTCCCAATCTATATTTTGTTCGTTTGGATTAATAAGTGCCAATCCTGGATTACCATCCCATTCTGCCACAAAACCAGTTGAAATCTGGCCACCTCCTGATTCGGGGCGGATCAGAGGTTTGTCACTCATTGATGATATTTCTTCTCCTGCAAGTGCTTCTCGAATAATCGCAAATTCGCTAAAGCCTATGTTGATCGTTAACTTTCGATCCTGTAAAAGTTGATCAGGAATTTTACAATTGAGCACGCCATCAGCATCCGTAAGGCAATTGGCCTCAAAATCTTGAATGATGTGGTCGATCCAAGCATCTTTCTTTACGTTCATGTGTGCTTCTGATGCTGATTCAGGAAGTTCAGTTAGACTTAATGCGATGCGATCCCCTCCATTATCCTTTAAGTATTTGTACATCGCGTTTCTGACCGTTTGATTGTACGTGTCATTTATTCTACCGGCATAGTAGCCCATTGCTTTGCAAATCTTCTGAACCCGTTTGATTTTGGAGTCAGATGAAGCAAAGGGAATTCCAGATCCTAGAGGATTTTTCACCTCGTAACGATATTTAAATTCACTTGATAATAGGTAAGGCTCGCTGTCCTGAATTTCTGGATCTGTTGAATAAAATTCCAATTTGCTAATCAGCGAATGCTTGATAGGCTTTCCAGATCGTAAATCATTCACCTGAATTTTAATTAGCGTAAATGGAGCAGTTAAGCTGCTTGGGTTAAGTAGTTTCTGAATAAACTGTGACCAATCAATCTTGAGGACTTTCTCCGGGCTTACCTCTCCAATCATCGACTTATCAACCGAATTAAAATAGCCCAAGTAATACTCTGAAATGAGGTTTTTCATGAACTTATCATTCCCGGGATCACGCAGCTGAGAATACGCTAACTCTTTCCACTCTGCAGTTTTAGATTTTTTGTCTGCGAGTGCCGTTTTATATGTGTGGTAAATCAAATTGTCGTCATTGGCATCTGCTCCAAAGGCAATTTTTAACGAATCGAAAACGGAAACAGAAAGCTCGATAGCACTTTTGGGAAAAGTGCACCTATGGTAGGCTATAATGAATTGATCTTTCTCCTCTATGAAGGTGTTTTCTAATTTATCCAGCAAATCCTTACGTACACGTACTCTCTCATTTAAAGTGTCACGAACAATTGGTAGAACGTGATGTAGATTGAGATCACATATGCCAATCTCCTTGAATTCATTGCGGTCAAAAGTGAGATCGTTGATAAGGCAATTTTCAATTGTCTCATTTGAAAAGACTTCGTTGAAAGGATTATCAAAGTTTGGAAGCAATTCGGAAGATGTAAATTCATGTGTTTCCGAAGCATCTGAACCTAATAATACGTTAAAACGATCCGCTGACAGAGCATTATTGTAGCTAATCGCAGCTACTTGGTTGACAAAAGCACCAACGTTGTTCAATTCATTTCCTCCAGCTGCAATTGAATCTGCCTTCTTTTTGACCAAGTACTCACCTAAATGTCCTCGCATGAAGTGAGTTGTTGGCTCATGACCAAGTCGCACGGATGAGTCCGTTTCATCAGTTTCACCAGTTTCACCAGTTTCATCTTCAAAAGTCGCACCATTCTCCGATAGAAGGTCGGACTCTATCGGTTTGAGTATTTGTGTTAATTCAATAGTTTCTTCCAGCGATCCATTCTTAAATAACGTACATTTTGTCGTAAGGGTAAGTTCCCAATCCGTTTCTTCTGGAAAACTAAGGTGTTGGAGGGCAATCGAAAATTGAAAATTATGCGAACAGGGTATACGCTCTGCAATGAAGTAATCCGACATCTGTATACCCGCTTTAGTGATAGTGCAGCTCCACTTTGCATCGTACTCTGAATCAAGCTCTTCACCTAGTACAAAAAGCACAAATTTATTAATGACAAAATTATTGGCCTTTGAAAGCTTTAGTTCTTTTGGGAAGTAGCTCAACACTGCATATTGCTCGGTACCGCTTCCACTAATTAATCCCGAGTGTAGACTCGTCAAAGAGTCCAAGTCTGGAGTAAAATCATCCTTTAAAGGGATAACAGAAAAAAGCTTAGGTACTGGCATTTAGTGGTTGGTTGAGAGTGTTCGTTCTGGTTATGATTCTAAAATAGGAATTTATCTGAGAAAAGTTCACAAATAGTTAATAATTGTTGTAATTGAAAGTGAATTTTTCATCATTAAAAGGTTAGAACCCACATTGTGTATTTAGCTCTTCCCAAAATTCATCATCGGTTTCGAAATTTTGGTAATAGTTGTCGGTTTTGAGCAGTTCGTGCTGCTTCCGGAAGCAGTAGATTGCCATTTGTGTTTTTGAAGGTTGACTGGATGGGAGATTTTGAATTCGTTCCGTTGTATGATAGCTAGAATCGATATAAGCTTTCTCGATCCAGGTGGTTTTTGTTGCACCCTCGGAGTTGGTATATCGCACCTTCTCCAAAGCATGCGTAGAATTATTGTAAACGCTACTGCTTCTGGCGCGGGTTAACTTTGTTCCAGACGCAATATCCGAATCTGTAATAGGAGTAATGGTCGATCCAATTGTTCCATTGACAAGTCCAAAGTGAAAATAATTTGTGTTTTTGTCCTCTGCTAAAAAGGCCGATAAGTCCACGAGATGTTTTTCATACTCGGAGCTCTCTTCGGATTTGATCAGATATTTTACGTCTAAGTCATTTTTTTCAACTGTTGCGGGTTTCTCGTTCAGATACCTTAACTGAATTTGAAGTTGTAATACCGATTCGGTCGATTTTCTTGAGTCAGTCTTGATATACGGACATTTGAGTTCACCTGCAGCCCAGCACATGTTCACAACGTGCTCGTTTTTCAAATCACAATTTTTTGGTTGAACTTTAACATTTGAACTGGCTACCTCACCGTGACAAGGAAATAGTAGAGGAGAAAAGTTACTGGGCATTGTTAGCGCGTTTTCTGGGAAGTAGACGTCCATCGTTTTTCTCAAATGCGGATAATAACGCATATCTTTCTTTGTTGTACTTCCCGCGTTCACATGAACATGTGATGGATAGAGGGACTTGATTTTTTTATATCCAGTAATCTTATTTGTTTTTTTATCCCTAATTGGTACTTTATCGATATTTCCCGTTCGACCTCCCTTGGCAACTTTTTCACCAGCGATCACATAATCCTTTGCTTTTTTTAAAAATTCGTTCAAGTGACCGTAAGAGATCGCGGTGTATTCGTCTTCGTTTGCATCATTATGCTTTTCCCATGATACCTTGAGGTATTTACCAGCTGCGCCATTACTTGGATTTAACGAAATCTTACCACAGTGAAAGGCAAAAACGTTTGCTCCGATGACTGCATGAATATCGTATCCTTGATGTCCATCACCACCGCGCCAAACTGATTTTGGGGCGTGATAGTTTTCGAATTTTCCGTATCCTTTTCCACTGTAGTACTCTTCCTTCGTTTTATCTGTATACTTGTTGAACTTACCTTGAAGATATGGAGCAAGAGTAACCACATGCATGTGGGGGTGAACTACTTTTTTATCTTGAATAAAGGTGTGTTTCAATTTCCCATTCAGTATTTCCTGAGGGTCGTATTCATCCCAAATAGGCTGGCACCATTGCATACCGTAGAGTGTAAAATGAATATTGTTCTCTTTAAAGAACGTGGAGAAATGGTCAGTACGATATCCCAATTCATGAATATCTGGATACACCATCTTTAGAAACTCGTAATCTTTACTATTGACGGTTTTTACTTCTAGTGGAATGGCGACTCGCAGCTGATTCACTAAAGACTTTTCCGTGCCTTCAATCATTCCACTGTCTTCCGTGATCTTCCAACCGAAATTTTTGTCTTCCGTGATTTGTTTCTCCCAATCGAGGTTTTGCTCATTCGGATTTGGTGAAGAATCTTCTCCAGGGTCACCGACCCAATGGGCCATGAATTTTGTCGGTCCTGTTTCGGAGACTTTTGTCGGTCGTTTGATAGGTCGATTTGTCGTAGATGATTTGTCTTCGCCTTCAAATATTTCACGTGTAACGGCGAATTGGGCGAATCCCACATTGATATTGAGTTTATTCCCTTCTAACAATTCATCAGGAACACGACAGTGCAAGAGGCCATCGTCATCGGTTATACAATTTGACA
>JBGCDF010000499.1:0-14958 GCA_045105095.1 Crocinitomicaceae bacterium
CTATGTACGATCTTGACATCTGGAAAACGCGTGGGTTCACTTAAAACTCGTTCAATTAGTTGCTTAGCATATAACTCAGGACCACTGGCGACAAGCACATACTCTGTAGTTTTCGGTACGTCATCTTCGTATAAAGCAAAACGAGAATAATGACCAATGTAGCATCCATTCTCAGGACATTTTACACTCAATCTTCCAGCTAGTGAGGATTTCTCATCATCCAATACCCAAACAAAGGAGAAGCGCTTCATCAGCTTACGATGTAACGCCCCCACCCCTTTCTCGTACCATCTGACCGGTAAATTAACCTGATACGTAATGAAAATGGAGGGAACTACTGCCGAAATAAATCCATAGCGGTGATCAGACAGAACGTAGTCGATTTTGTAATCACTAACGTACTTCTCAACTTCTTTTTGCTCCAATTTCAATCGCTTTCTCAAGGAATTAGACCTCATCAGTAAATCCCATCCGAAGTTCCCCTTTCCACCAAAATGAAAGGGATACCCAGCATGAGAGATGAATATTACCTCCTTAAAATACTCCGAAAAAACCTGCCGCTGATTATCGTCGCAAGCAATAAACACTTCATTCTCTTGCTCTAACAACTGATGAATGATTCCAATGCACCGAGATACGTGCCCCATCCCCCAATTCAATGGGGAAATCAGAACGCGTCTATTATGAAGTTCTTCTGGCCTTATCACTGATTAAAGATATTCAAAATCGCACAACTAACGCTCTTCGGATGCATTCAACAGCATATCTACCCAATCATATTTCAATTCGTCCATCAGTCAAAAAGTCATTGTCATTCCCAACTTTGATAGTATCTTTATCGTTCTAACAATTGAAACACAAAAATATGTTCGATAATAACGAATTCAAGAAATATGCAACAAAGCACATGGGCATCAGCAGCATGCACATGGAGCACTATATTGATTCTTCCCTTACACCTTACATCATTGAGGAGCGCCAATTGAATATGTCTCAAATGGATGTTTTCTCTCGTTTGATGATGGATCGTATTATTTTTCTCGGAACTGGAATTAATGATCAGGTTGCGAACATTATCAATGCACAGCTGTTGTTTTTGGAATCTGTTGATCCGAAGAAAGACATTCAAATTTACTTGAACTCTCCAGGAGGTTCAGTATATGCTGGATTAGGAATTTATGATACAATGCAGTTCGTAAATCCTGATGTCGCTACAATTTGTACAGGAATGGCTGCCTCTATGGGAGCAGTATTGTTGTGCGCAGGGGCAGATGGAAAACGTTCGGCACTTAGACATTCAAGAGTGATGATTCACCAACCTTTAGGTGGAGCACAAGGACAAGCATCAGATATTGAAATCACAGCACGTGAAATTCAGAAGTTGAAGAAAGAGCTTTACGATATCATTTCGACTCACTCTAAACAAGATTACGATAAGGTTTGGAAAGATTCTGATCGCGATTATTGGATGACTTCTGCGGAAGCTGCTGAATATGGTATGATTGACGAAGTATTGCTTCGCAATCCTACCCAAAAATAAGAATTAATCAAAAAATAAAAGCCTTCCCGTTATTCCGATATCCCGATAGTTATCGGGATCGGAACGTGAGGCTTTTTTGTCACTAAGAGTTATGGCGAAGAAAGAAACGAATTGTTCATTTTGCGGGAGATCTCGAGACGAGGTAGGAATGCTCATTGCCGGGGTTTCCGGTCACATTTGTGAAAGTTGTGTGGTCCAAGCCCATACAATCGTGAAGGAGGAAAATGTAGTTGCGGAGCAAGAAGGTGAGCAAATCCTGAATGTGATGAAACCAGTGGAAATCAAAGAGAAGCTGGATGAATACGTAATTGGGCAGGATGATGCAAAGAAAGTACTTTCTGTTGCCGTTTACAATCACTACAAACGCTTGAATCAACCTCCGGTAAAAGATGATATCGAGATTGAAAAATCAAACGTTGTATTGGTCGGACGAACAGGTACAGGGAAAACATTATTGGCTAAAACAATTGCCCGAATGCTCAACGTTCCTTTCTGCATTGCTGATGCTACCGTCTTAACTGAAGCGGGATATGTTGGCGAAGATGTTGAGAGTATTTTATCTCGTTTGCTTCAAGCGGCGGACTACGATGTTAACTCAGCGCAGCGCGGTATCGTTTTCGTAGATGAGATCGATAAAATTGCACGTAAAAGTGACAACCCTTCGATTACGCGAGATGTTTCTGGTGAAGGAGTTCAACAAGCTCTTTTGAAATTATTGGAAGGTGCTTCTGTGAATGTTCCACCACAAGGTGGTCGTAAACACCCGGAGCAAAAAATGATTCAAATCGATACGAAGAACATTCTGTTCATTTGTGGGGGAGCGTTTGACGGAATCGAGAAAATCATTGCAAACCGTGTAAACCGCCAGACGATTGGTTTCTCTGCCAATGACGAAGCAGAGCAAATTGACAAAGAATCATTGTTGAAATACATCAATCCAACGGACATCAAAACGTTCGGGTTAATTCCTGAGTTAATCGGACGTTTCCCAGTACTTACTTACCTCGAGCCATTGAGTGCAGAAAGTCTAAAGTTGATTTTGACGGAACCAAAGAATGCATTGGTAAAACAATACATCCGTCTCTTCGAATTGGATGATATTGATCTCAAATTCGATAAAGAGGTGCTTGACTTCATCGTTGAGAAGGCCATTGAATTCAAATTGGGTGCTCGTGGACTTCGATCTATTTGCGAAGCCATCCTCAACGAAGCAATGTTCGATCTTCCTTCGAAAAATGAAAAAGAGTTCAGAGTAACTTCGGACTACGCCAAAGCTCAATTCTCTAAATCGAAATTGGCCAAGTTGAGAGTCGCATAAATCTGATGGGATGAAAATCCCCTATGCACTTGTATTGAGTTTCCTGTGGAGTTTATCTTTTGCTCCAGAAGCTTCGCGTGCATGTTCTCAGGACATCCTCAACACTGCATCAGGAAGTAATTACTCAGCTCAGTTTTATTACAATTTTCAAAAACAATCCAACCGATTCATGTTCGCACGCGTTAAGGACATTGAGACACTTAGATGCACAAACTTTTCGTAGAAAATAAGTCTATCGATACCAAGACCTGACGTCGCATTTAGTAAACGAACAACTATTTATTAAAAACAGAAATACCTTATGAAACCACTACTTACCCTACTTTTCGGAGTATTATTCAGTTCATTTTCGAATGCTCAAAATTTCAATCGACCTGTTCCAAGTGTTTTGCTTCCATATGAGTACAATCAACTCGATACGAACATCAACTTCTACACAGGAATTAATATGAACTATAGGGGTGATATGCACAATGGAACATACGACTTAAAGAGAGGTGTGCTCCTAGATCCTGATGGATTTATTGCTTGGTACCAATTAACTCCAACGAATAACGCGAACAGCTTTGGATACAACGAAGCAAATCAGGTTTTTCAGGAAGTCATTTCTCTGAATCAACAAAACAAACTGTACGTCACTATCGACACAACATTCCAAATTATTGATACTGTGCAACCAGTAAACGCAGGACCAGATGCCCACGAATTCTGGATTGAACCAAATGGACATAAGTTCTTGTCAACATTTACTGAAATGACGATGGATCTCAGCGCGTACACTATTAACGGAAGCGTTGGAAGTGCAACTACCAATGTTCTCTGCAATGGCGTTCAAGAGTTCGACAACAACGGTACTCTTGTGTTCGAATGGTCGAGTTGTGACGATGTACATCCTTCTGAGGCAGATGGATTCGGTTACAATGCAAACAGATTCGATTATTTTCACATTAACTCCATCGATGTGGATGAAGATGATGGTCATTTACTCGTATCGGCTCGACACCTCAACGCTATCATCAAAGTAGATCATAACACAGGAGATGTTATTTGGCGTTTGGGAGGAAGCAACAGTGATTTCACCTTTGTTGGAGACAGCGGTTTTAGCGGTCAGCATGATTGCAGAAGTGAAGGCAATGGAGTTTACACACTTTTTGACAATGCGAATTTAGCGGTCGATGGAAAATCCAGAGCTGTTCGATACGAATTGGATACGGTGAACTGGACTGCCACACTGCTCGATGAATTCAATCATAATCCCTTAGTTTCTGGAACAGCACAAGGGAGTTACCGCGTGATAGATGGTTATGGTGTGGTCAACTATGGTTTTGCCCTCAGACCTGAACCAAACATCACGATTTTCGATGAAGCATCTCAAGCCCTTGCCGCAGAATACTATTTCACGGACAGTGTAATTACGTATCGAGCTGTTCCTTCTCACCTTGATTTTGTACTACCTCGACCAGTAATTGAATGCTTCGATTCACTTGGAACCATGTACTTGAAAGCACCAAACGGATTCGCTTCTTACGAGTGGTCAAATGGATCAATGAGCCAGGAAATTGTACCAGTTATTGGAGAAACGTATCAAGTATATGTTCCTTACGGCATCGGAAAGTTGGGATCAATTCCTTTTGGATATAACGGCACGTGTACTTCCAATGTATCTGTTCCTGAATTGACATCAGCAGACAAAATCCTTGTAAAAACAATCGATTTGATGGGACGCGAAGTTGACATGGCAACTCCAGGGCAAGTTTATCTGGAGATTTATTCAGATGGTTCCGTTCAACGGATTTTCAGTATGCCGAAATAGACAATCGTTCACGACATCATATTCATTCAGTAGAAAGTAGACTTGACGAAATACTCAAGTCTCACTTTCTATTGGTTTCTTCACCCGAATATCACGTAATCTTCTTGCACCGAAAATGATTACAACTCTTGCTGTTGGAATACGTTTTCTGTTCAAGGTTTTTTCATCAATTTCAACATTGATTCCGATACAGGCATAGCGACCTCTTTTTAAATCACTCATTACTTTATTCCTGCGTACGTGTCGCCAAAATTGATCAACTAATTGTTGTTCGTTGAAATAATCCAGAGGGGTTGGATCGGGAAGTTCCTCCTTTTCTTCCTTTGTCAATCCAGTTGGCTTCTTTCCAGAATACAGGTTAAGTTCGCTAATTCCCACTTTTTTATCACAGTAAAACTTCTTTCCATGATTATTGACCAACTTCACCCGAAAAGAGATTTCTTTGGTGTAGTTAAACTTCGAGGTCGATCGATTAAACGCTCGATGAAAATGCTTTGAGAGCGCTTTCCACTTTTTTCGATCAGCGTATTGCGTTCCCTTCCATGCTTCGGTCGCTAACTTGGCCAATGACATGAGTGTCCGACTCTTTGTTAACTCGTCAGGACGCGGACGCGCAACCGATTTAGCCTCCGCAAGAAACAATGCGTTTAAGCCCTCACTTCCTTCAGAAAGGAACTCATATTGTTCTGAACCTGGCTCTAGCTCCTCAATTTCTTGGATAGAATCCTTTGCATCAATCAACGCTTCTGCTTCCTTGTTGAACATGCGCACCTGAGCCATCGAAACATGACCAGTAAGCACTAATACAATAAGCATCAACTTCTTCATTCTCCTACAGACAAGATTTTTCGTTTGATTTCACCTGGGCTATCAGACTTATTGATTGGAACACGCTCTACTTTAGGTCGACTGAATCCATTTTTCAATTTCTCCCACCCTTTGACTACGGCAATTTCTGTCGAGGTGATTAAGAAGAAAATAATGGAGCGTTTATTTCTGTACACAGGCACTTTTTCCGATGAAGTAGCCACGAATACATTATCCTCTACATATACATTTCGCACATCGTAAGGGACATTGATCTGTCGTCCATCCTTATCTATTCCCAGCGAATCAAATGCAACGTACGTATCAGGAATATTTCGGAAGAAGTAGTCACAATTGACCAATCCAAAGGAAGTGAGGCCGAATCTCAGGTATTCTCTATTCGCCGCTTCATAGTCTGGGAAAGCTGCAAGTGCTTGAGCCCTTCTCTCACGATAAATCGTAGCGTACTCTTCTAACACTGTTTGTTCATACTTTTCGACAATCTCTCGCTCCTTACGCGCCGTCTTTTGAGCAATTTGAAAGGACTTGAAGTTAGCCTTCTCCTTCGCTTGAATCTTGCGTATGGAACCACCGAAACTTGCTATGACTGGCAATCTTCGAAGGGAATCTTTGTAGACGAAGGTCATCGTATAATTATCGTTTTCGAGATTCGGAACAAGTTTAAGATCCTTGATTACTCGTGGCGTGATGAATTCGCCAGCATTTGGTTCATCCCCCCATTTTCTGCGCACTCGACGTAAATCCTTTTTGACGTCTTTCAACAACAATTTGACATCATCCGTTAGAATCGTGTCGATCTTCCAGGTATTCTTTCGCGCAATCCATCTTTGATCTGCGTTAGATGTATAAATCTTCTGCTGAAACTCGTCTATTTTCTTAACTGAATTTCTCTTGCCACTGACCGTAAAAGTCAACTGGTAAGGATCTTTACGACTTTTCTTATACTTCATACTAACGAAGATGGGTATCTTTTGAAAACCGGTTATTTGAGCCGCAGAAAGCTTATTGAGAGAATCCAAAATTCTATTCTTTCTGCTTGCTAACCTACTCGAAGCGGGAGGTAACTCTTCTTCCCAGTTATTCGTTTCTTCATCGAAAGAATAGAAGTTTGGGTTTTCGGAGGGTTGCAGATCATTCATCTGCACCTGTATGATATTATCGGGATTCGGTTGAAGTTCATTCCCTTTGTCATCGTACGCTCTGAAATCCAACATACCTGAAGACGAGAAAATCTCATTTCGATCATTCGTACGATTCACCATCGGCATACTCGTCAAGGCGTTTTCAAGAGGGTCCATGTATTCCTTTACTACGACTTTGACCTCACCATCATACACCTTACCAGATGAAGTTAAAAAAGCATTCGCCGGCACCTCAAACAGGGTGTTTTCTGTTTTGATTTCCGATGGGGTATTCGCAGCTATGACTCTCACCTCTTCTTGTTGCTCCACAATTGGCTCAAGGGTATTTTCGATCATATCCTGATTCATTGGCACAACATCAGCTGTTGCAATCACCCTAGATCCATCAGAATCGACAATCTTCGCATTTCCAATGAAGTTTCCGTTGTGCAAATCAGTACCATAGGCAATCATCTTAATCCTTGGTTTCACCTCTCTCAACTCATTTTTATTCACAAATGTACAGTTGTCAAATTGCATCGTACCTACTGAAACGATATCGTCTAATTCAGCATGAACTTCCATATTTTTATACTCGATTTTACTCACATTTCCCATACGATTCAGCCAGGTCACGAATCGTTTTGGATTACTTATCTCTACATTATCTACAGCGATAGTTGTAATGGAAGAATTCCGAGAAAGTCGATTATTCAATGCATAAATCCGACAATTCTTAAAGACCAGTTTCTCTACTTGTAACACTTCGAAGACATTGGGTAATCCTTTGGAAAGTCCATTTTCAGTGGAAAGTGTCAGTTGTTTCAATGATTCCTTGAGCATAAGTGAGGCACCTATTTCTTTCAGGTGCAAATCCTTATTTCCAGAGATATCTAAGACGTGTATTGCCCAGAGATCGTCCAAAAATGGTAGCATTTTCAACTTGTTGTTACTCACGTTCAACGTACGAAGTCGATCAAGTTTTCCCAACTGATTTGGAAGGTATTGTATCCAATTATTGCTTAAATCAAGTGAGGTCAATTCTTCACACTTTGCCAAATCTGGCGAAACGGAAAGGCTATTTGTGTGACTAAAATTGATTCTTCGGACATTCGGTGAGCACTTATCCAATCCCTCCAAAAACATGGTGTTGAATCCTGGGTTCTTCGATAGATTTAATTCTTCCAACGAGGTCAAACGAAGTGTGTCAAAGTTAATCTCCTGAATGAAGTTCTCACTTAAATCCAACGATCGAAGTCCAAGGAATTGATTGATTTCCTTCGGAAGTTCTCCCAAACCAAGAGCTGATAAATCGAGATGTGTAACGCCTTCTGGATATTCTAGCGCCTCCGCTATACTCGTGCAATGTGTACACGGAACATGGTTTTCATTCGACTGCCCGAAAGCCGCACCACAGAATGCAAGGACGAATAGTAATTTGAGCTTCAACATAAGTATCGTTTATTGATAGATGTCATTCCTGCGCAGAGGTAAACAAAAAACATGCGAAAAAAATCCTCCGACCAAATCAGAAGGAGTCATTCTGCACCGCATCTACTTATTGAACGAAGAAAATCTACTCCGTTACAACCTATAAAAATGAATTATATTGAGAAAGAAGGCTAGTTAATTTTGAATTTGCAGTACTTGATGACTGATCCGCGTGCTGTAAACAGCTTCTCATAATGCGTTTTGATGTGAAAGATTTCACGAGTTGTTGGATCAATGTTTTCAGGAAGTTCACCGTACAAATCCCAAGTCAACTCCAGTAACTCGTATGGCTGATTTTTGATTTCTTCCTCCGTGTATTCGAACAACAAATCGCTGTCTGTTTTCATGTGAACCAAGCCTCCAGGTTTCAATAACTTGCGATAACGCTCAATGAATAAGGGAGAACTCAAACGTTTTCTCGGCTTCTTGGGCTGAGGATCAGAAAAGGTCAACCAAATTTCGTCCACTTCGCCCTCAGAAAAGTAATCATTGATAAAATCAATCCGTGTCCGAAGAAAGGCCACATTGGTCATTTTGTCATTCAACGCCTCTTCAGCTCCGATAAACATGCGGGCACCTTTGATGTCCACTCCAATGAAGTTTTTCTTCGGGAAATGTTTCGCCAAACCTACACTGTACTCACCTTTTCCGCATCCCAATTCTAATACAATCGGATTGTCGTTCTTGAAATACGTTTCACGCCATTTCCCTTTCATTTCGAAAGGTTCATCAATTGCTGGTTCAAAGAAATTATCGAATTCCTTCACAGCCGCAAATCTTCGTAGTTTATCTTTCCCTGCCATTTATAATAGAATGCGTAGTGTTACTTCACCTTGAGTTGATTGATATTTAAAGAAATATATTCCTGTTTCAAACTCATCAACGTTTAGCGAATAGTTTTTCTTGACTTTCCATGCTCGCACCTCACGGCCTGATGCATCGTATAAAAATGCTACACCAAGTTCAGGTGTCCGAATGATCACTTCGTTCGACTGATAAGCGATTTCATAACCCTCTGGTATCGAAAGCTCATCTAACTCAACAGATGGGTTTTCTAATAAGAATGTACGATTCGAAACTACTTGATTCGTATCCATTCCTCCGCAGATTATCCAACGGTTGTTCGAAAGCTTCGCGATCCCTCGAAGATCCATTACTCCATATGGCTCTGAAACCTCATCGTTGTATTGATAATCGTGTAAGGAAAAATGTAGTACGCGTGCTGAAGGATCTACCCCTCCACTACCGTCGTAAGCGATTCCATTGTAATTGTACGCCACAGGTGCTCCTCCTATCCAAAAAATGGTATTACCTGCTGAGCTGCATGCAGCACGATATCCTGCTTCTCCCGGAGCATCCTCCATTTGTTCCCAAGTAACATCCGTTGGGTCTGTTGGGTTGATGTATCCTTTACGCATGAACTTTCGAGCAGCAAAGGCGAATGATCCCGAAACACCACCGTGATAGTAAAGTGTATCTCCGATTATTGCTCCCGATGCCCCAAAAGCCTTGAAAAAGTTATTGTTCGGCACTTCCGTTGCTTGTTGCCATTGATCCAAATACGTATCGTAAATCTGTACTTCAGCTTTGTTGGCATTGTTGCTCCAGCCAGTCACAACGAAAATCAAACTGTCTTTGTAAACAGCTTGTACATGATCATCAATTGCGACAGGAATGGCTGCACCATCCGTTTCATACGTATCCGTTGCAGGATCGTAGATGTGCACACGATCGGACGAAATCTCGTTTCCGTTAGCGAAAACATGATATCCACCAATCACGTAAATTTTTCCATTCACGAAAGAAGCTCCCTTGGCAATTTTCCCGAGCGTATCAGGAAGAGGTGCAATTTCAGTCCAAGTATCCGTTGCGACTTCATATTTGAAAGATCGCTGATGAATCCCCGTATATTCCTTCGTTGTATCAATTCCTCCGAACGAATACACAAACTCTTCTCCATTCACGATGGCTTCGCACACAGCATTATTCGCCGTTCGAAAAGGCATCGTGTCCAATTCTGTCCATGTCCAGTTGAATTGAGCATGCGTTGAAAAAGACGTCAACAAAACAACCGTAAGGCTAATCAGACTAGTTAATTTCCACATAGTATCCAGTGTGTTTACGAATATTGATTACTCTTCCCTCATCGAAAATGAGGTATTGACCTTTAATTCCCATCAACTTTCCTTCAATGGTTGGAAACTTCTCGAAAGAAAGGCTTTTTACTTTTTCTGGAAACTCGATGACTGGGTAATTCAGTTCTATAATTTCATCGTCTTCGGAGAAGTATTCAATGATATCTGCTGGAAGTTGATCTTCTAGTGACCACTTCTCCTCTTCCAAATCAATCGATTCATCGACTTCATTTTTAAGCATTCGCTGCCAGCTCGTTTTATCCGTAAAGAATTCTTTTAACGAAACTTCAATTCGTCCTGCCTCATAACGATTTGGCACCTCCGCTAGCTTTATCGCTGAAGACGCGCCTTGATCGATCCATCGTGTGGGGACTTGCGTAGCTCTTGTCACGCCTACTTTTACGGCGCTCGATGCAGCTAAATAAACAACATGAGGTTGGTTGTGATGTTTCTCTTCCCATTGAGGATCACGCCCTTCGCCCAAATGCGCACGACACAACTCAGGTCTAATAATACACTCTGCTGCCTCAGGAGCGCTAATGAAACAATTGTAGCAAAAACCTTGTCCAAACGACTTCTTTGTGATTTTATCACACTTTTTACAGTTGATTCGTCCTTCCCATTTTAACGAAACCTCCTTGCCAACGTAATCGTTGAGGCAAACTTCTTCAGACAATGACAGACGATACTCTACAGTATCACCCAAAGTCGTATACATTTTATGTAGGTTCCCTTCAGCCATTTTACTTCGATTCTGGCATGATGTCCATCTTGTCAGCAAAGTGGTAACAGTAGTCGCGTAAATCTTCACAGATATTATGCTCTCCTGTCGCCTTCTCAAAAGTGTCTGACATCGTCAGTAAGGTCTGATGGAAGAATTGTTTCATTTCCTCAATGGACATATCCTTTGTCCACAAATCAATCTTCATAGTATTCTTTGCCTTCGGATCCCAAATTGACAACAAGAAGGCACCCGCTTCCTCATCCTTCACATTTCCATCCTCAGCACTCCATTTCATTCGAACAGGTAAGTTGTTATCGTTCATCCCTACCTTCAAATGAATCTCCGATGTCTTTACTATTTTATCTTCCATTAATCTTCCGTTTCGTATGCTTGTAAAATTTCGTTGTATCCTTTGTTTTTTAGCTGCTCTAGTGTTAGGTCTGAGTTTTGTTCCATGTACTGCTGAACCATTCTCCAGCCTAGAAATTGTCCAAGGCGGTCTGGTCCTTTCTCCGGTAACCCTGGAGTAAACGGTCCTTCCTGAAGCATATTCGCTTTCGTTCTTTCACCTAGTACAAATAGTAATTTCTGATCAATTAAATATTGCCAAAATGATGCTTCGTTTTCCATGGCCCAATTGTAGTCCTCCTTTGAATAACGAATGATAATTTCTTTCTCTTCTTCTGGGAATGATGCTTCCACGAAATAGAGAACTTTCCCCCAGTGAATCATGAACTCAGCGAGAGATCCTGACTTTGGTGTTTCCATGTGATTCGCAGAAATCCATGACGCCAAGACATCTCTTTCCAAAAACTTCTGCTTCATTCCATCTTTATACCATTGGTAGTATTCATTCGTAGGAAGTTCTTTAATTACATCCGTTTTTGGTCCCAGATATTGTTCGAGTCCTACTGCGATGTCCTTCTCGAATGACGCCGCGCTTGAGCGAAACAATGAATTCAGGAATACGATGTGTTCAGGATATTGCTCCTTTGGAAAGTGTGCTTTGAGGTGCTTAAATCCATCCGTAATTTTTGATTCAACGTTGGATTTATCTTTGAATTGGCTCGCTATTTTCTGTTCCAAACGACTGATGTAATCGTCGGCAAAAAACTCTGACATTACCCCGAAAACTGAAGAATCCGAAACATCACCGAAATTCAGACAATATCCAAATTCATATTCGTATACCTCTTGTATTTCCGACTTATACTCATTGATCTTTTTGACCAGAGTAGCAGAATCAGAGCTCCTGAACGCTTCATCCATATCCACGTAGGAGATGTCCATTTTTACATTTGACGTATCCACGTCTAGCGGATCGTTCCCACAAGCTGTCAAAACCAACAAAAGAAGTGATGTATAAAAAATGTTTTTCGGAGTCATTATTAATCCTTAATTTCGTAGTCAAAAGTACTTAAAAAGTACATGTTTCAAGCAACCCAACGACCAAAATAAAAATGATCAATATGAAAAAAACCTTACTCGCATTTGCTATCCTCGGTCTTTCGACTAGCGTGATGGCTCAAGAAGCTGCTGACAAAAATGTACAAGCAGGATTAGTAGTAGCTATCGGACCGAATTTCCAAAACATGGGAACGAAAATTGTAGCTTCTGATGGTGCAGGACTTGACCTAACAATTGGAATGAATGCTAACTGGGCGTTCAACGAAAATTTAGGGTTTAACACTGGTGTTGAATTTGATTTCTCAAAAGTGAAGTACAAAACAAGTGCAAGTGAAGAAATTTACTACTGGTACAATGATTCGGAAATTCTTCAACAGGAAGATGTAGCGGATGCTGCAAACCCAGAATTGTACAAGTTGAGCACACGTGCTCAGAGAGGAACATACCTTACAATTCCAACAATGCTTTTGTTCCGTACGAACTTCATCGGATACTTCCGTTACTTCGGGAAATTTGGATTGAGAAACAGTTTCCTTTTAACGAGTAAAATCGATGATACTGGAGTTAATTATGACAACGATATCCCAGGAGACCCAGTGGAAATAGCAGGAGACAATTTAAATATGCGCGCTTCAGGAGACATGTTCTTCTTCAAGTCAGCTGTTGGTCTTGCAGGAGGTGCAGAATGGAACTTCTCTGGTTCAACTTCTTTGGTAGCTGAATTAGGATTCTACTACGGATTTACTCCACTACACTTGAATAGAAACGAAGGAAAAACAACCTTATTTACTGCTGCTGGAATCAATGGTACTGCTGCGAACAATAACTTCTCAAACCAAGCCACTCAGCAACAATTACAATTTAAGGTTTCAATTTTATTCTAAATAGCAGGATTTGAATTATTCAAAAGTTGCAGAACACATTACAGCCTGGCTACGCGATTATTGCGATACAGCCGGGCTGTCTGGTTTTATTGTAGGGATTTCAGGAGGGGTAGATTCAGGATTGACTTCTACTCTTTGTGCCCTTACAGGAAAGAAAACCATTCTTTTAAGCATGCCTATTCGTCAGACCTATGCTGAATACGATCGTGCAAAAAATCACATCGCTGATCTTGAAAAACGCTTCCCAAATGTGAGTTCGATGGATATTGACCTTACGTCTTCCTTTGATCAAATTGAGAAGGATTTTCCAGAGGAGGTGGTGAACCATCATTTGGCGATGGCTAATACACGTTCTCGCCTTCGCATGACTACTTTATATGCTATTGGCCAGGTGAATGGATGTCTGGTTTGTGGAACGGGAAACAAAGTCGAAGACTTTGGAGTAGGTTTCTTCACGAAGTACGGCGACGGTGGCGTGGATGTAAGCCCTATTGCCGACCTGAACAAAACAGAAGTGTGGGGATTGGCTGCTGAAGTTGGTGTGATTCAAGAGATTGTCGATGCCAAACCGACAGATGGTCTCTGGGAGGATGGTCGATCCGATGAAGATCAAATTGGTGCATCTTATCCTGAGCTTGAGTGGGCAATGAATCATAAAGGTGATGGATCTATTTTGAGCGAGCGTCAAGAAGAAGTGCTGAACATTTATAAACGACTGAATCGTATCAATCGCCATAAAATAGAACCTATTCCTGTGTGCATGATTCCGGATGAGTTGAAATAACTACTCATTTACCTGATTAACACTAACTAATTTTCTAGTTCGCCTGTTAATTTTTCATCTTTCTTGAAAGTTATCCGTTTGAAATACGTCCAAGATGCGTGAATCTACCACTTGACTTTACATTCAAGTTTTGATTTACAACACTTAGGTATTATCTTAGTGGGCAAGAGTGCAATGTGGTTTGCATTCTTAATTTAAACAGCTACAACTTATGATCGCTTTGCGTAATTCTCTCCGAACGCCAATGGCTTTGCTATTCAGCGTAATCTCCTTTTGCGGTTTCTCTCAAAACGCAGAGGACCAAATTCAACATTATTTAAACGATAACAAGGAAGCTCTCGAGCTCACCGAATCAGACATTCAAAACTGGCGAATCTCCGATCAACACTTTGCCAAACAGACGAATTTACATCACGTCTACATCAGTCAAGAGTACAATGGAACCGAAATTTTTGGTTCAAACGCCGTTTTTGCCATGAAAGGTGATAACGTCGTATTGACAGGGAACAGACTGGAGCAAAATATCTCAGGTAAAATAGTGTCGCCTGCAGCATCTCTCACGAACGTAGAGGCTATTTATGCAGCCGCGAACAGCCTCAATCTTGAAGTTCCCTTAACAATCGATCGATTAGAAGACAAAGATGCTGAAACGTCTGTCTTCAGTGCTCCGGGTCTTTCATTGGAACCTATCCCTGTTCGTTTGGTCTATTTTGTTGAAGAAGATCAACTAACGTTGGCATGGAAATTAAGTATCTACGAATTATCTACTGATCACTGGTGGGAAGTATTGGTGAATGCCAATGATGGAACCCTAGTTGAAAAATACGATTGGGTAGTGAGTTGTTCATTCGGTCATGATCATTCAGCGGAAAATCATGGAACGATTGCGAGAAGAGATCTTTCATCTGTACCT
>JBGCDF010000500.1:0-6571 GCA_045105095.1 Crocinitomicaceae bacterium
TACATCCACTCTCGAAAACGCAGTATCCACCGCATCTAGAATATCTTGCTTAACATCTCGAATAACCGTTGTGAAATTAACCGTCCCTCCCCGCAATGAAAACTCTGTTCCGAGCCAAGTCGCATTGGTATTTATCGTTTGACCTATCAACAGTTCATCCCCGATGGAAATAATCTCTACTTTCATGATTAAAATTTAATGTGGTCAATGGTATTAATCCTGATGCTGTACATCGACTTTAGTGAATTTCGCAATTGATTCAATATGCCCAGTGTGTGGGAACTGATCCACTAAGGAAATCTTATCTACTAAATAACCCGATTCGATGAGCGTATCCATATCTCTTGCTTGAGTGGATGGATTACACGAAATGTACACGATGTGCTTCGCTCCAAGATTGATTACTTTTTGTAATGATTTCGGCGCAATACCCGCTCTGGGGGGATCAAGGATGACTGTCTTAATCTTTCCTACAAAATCAGGATACTCTCTTAAGAATTTCCCAACATCCGCTGCGTAAAACTCAATACCTTCGATTCCATTGTTTCGAGCGTTTCGTTTGGCATCTTCAATGGCTTCCTCAACAATATCAACCCCTACTATTCGGACATCATTCATTTTTGACGCCAGAATCTGACCAATCGTTCCTGTTCCACAGAAAAGGTCCATGACTACGTCATCCGATTGTAAATCGCCTTCCATTACATAATCGAGTGCCTTCGTGTACAACTTCTCAGCTGATTTCGGATTCGTTTGAAAGAAGCTTTCCATGGAAATTTCGAAGTTCAGACCAAGGAGCTGTTCTACTACAATTGGCTCTCCACAGAGCAACGTACAGGTACCATTTTCAATTTTCGCGCGATCCGCTACGTTGTCGTTTATGGTATGTTGTAAGCCTGCAAGTCGTTTCCCTAACTTCTCCTGAAGAAAAACTGCGAATGCCGGAGCATCGAATTCTTTGATACCATCCGAAGAAGTGACAAGATTCAATAATAACTGATCTTGATGAAATGACTTTCTCACAACGATATGTCGGAAGAATCCATGTTTTCCTGGAGGATGCCATGCGGGTAATCCCGACTGCTTGAGGAACTCACGAATTTCTATCAATATAGTTTCCCAGTGTTCATCGAACATTCCGCTTGGTTTGTCCAGCGATTCCACTTTCCACCATGTTCCGCGACGCTTGAAGCCAAGTGCAAATGCATCATCAATATCTTCTCCTGTTTGGCGATCATGCTCTATACATGAGAAGCTATATTCCATCTTGTTACGATAGAAAAAGTGCTCTGGTGAAGAAATAAATTCATCAAAAATTTCGTAAGGATCAGCTACTCCACCTATTCGTCGAATGACTTCCAAAGTAGATTCCTTTTTCTCTTTTTCTTGAAGTTCAATTGGAACGTAGATGTATGGGCCTCCAGAAATTTCCTGAAAATCACTTAGTACCTCCAAGGAAGAACGTTCGACGACGTCAATTAGTTTTGCTTCTGCGAAACGTTTCTTTTTCTTGGTGATTCGTGCTTTGGCCTTTTGCCCTGGAAAGGTGTTATCGACAAAAATAACATAGTGCCCATCCTCTGTGGGTATCTTGGCAATTCCTCGTCCTCCGAAAGCGTAATCAGTGATTTCAACTGTTACGACCTCTCCTCTTTTGAGTTGCATGTTAAATTAAACCTTTGATGATTCCTTTGTCCGAAGCGTCAATGAATCCGAGAATTTGCGCTCTCACATCTGATTCGGGCATTTGTTCTTTCACTGCCTGTACACCTTTCGATACATTCGTACTTTGGATGTAAAGCAATCTATAGATATCTTCTATTTCTTTAATGGTCTCGTCTGAAAAACCTTTTCTTCTCAAACCGATTGAATTCACTCCCGCAAATCCGAGTGGCTCTCTCGCCGCTTTTACAAATGGAGGAACATCCTTGCGAATTAATGAAGCTCCACCGATAAAGGAGTGAGCTCCGATTTTCACAAACTGTTGCGCTGCAACTTTTCCTTCCAGAATGGCAAAATCTTCTACTATTACGTGTCCACTTAAGCCAGTATAGCTTGCCAAAATCACGTTGTTTCCAATTTGACAATCGTGTGCTACATGCACATAGGTCATTAATAAGCAATTGCTCCCAACGACTGTTTTCCACTTGTCTTTTGTTCCTCTGTGTATTGTCACACATTCGCGAATAACCGTGTTATCGCCGATTTCAACCGTTGTCTGCTCTCCTTCGAATTTTAAATCCTGAGGTTCAACACCAATGACTGCCCCCGGGAAAACTTGGCAATTCTTTCCAATTGTCGTTCCTGGGTAAATGGTCACATTAGGGTGGATAATGGTTCCATCACCAATGATTACATCATCAAAAATGGTAGAAAAGCTGTCCACACGGACATTCGCCCCCAATTTTGCATTATCTGAAATATTCGCGAGCTTACTTATCATTCTTCTTTATCCTTGATGACTTGAGCCAACATTTCGGCCTCTACAACGGGCTGTCCGTTGACATATCCTGTTCCTCCCATATTCACTAATCCTCGACGAATTGGAGAGATCAGGTATAATTCAAACACGATCGTATCTCCTGGAACTACCTTTTGTTTGAATTTCACTTTATCAATCTTCATAAAGTAGGTTGAGTACAAATGAGGCTCATCTACTTTAGAAAGGGCGAAAATACCACCTACTTGCGCCATTGCTTCAATCATCAAGACACCTGGAAAAACAGGATTTCCTGGGAAGTGTCCTGTGAAGATCGGTTCGTTCATCGTGATGTTTTTCACACCGATGATCGACTCTTCTTGAATCTCCATGATCTTATCCACCATCAAGAATGGGAACCTGTGCGGAAGCATATTCTCAATATCATTGATATTGTAGAGAGGCTCTTTCGTTAGATCAAATTTCTTTCCTGCTTTGGCTTGCGCCTTCATGTACTCCTTCAACACTTTTGCGAAACGAACGTTTCCTGAGTGTCCTGGGCGCGCTGCAAGAATATGTGCTTTGATCGGTTTTCCGACTAGTGCCAAATCTCCTAAAATATCTAACAACTTATGACGAGCAGGCTCATTTTCGAATTTCAGTTTCGTGCTGTTCAGCACTCCCATCCCTTCTACTTTGATGTCCATGTCCTCCTTACCGAGAAGTTTTGCTAAACTCTGAAGTTCATCTTCACTCACGTTTTCACGCTCAACTAGAACGATGGCATTATCGAGATCACCTCCTTTAATAAGGTTGTTTTTTGCTAAGAATTCCAATTCACGCAGGAATACAAATGTTCGGCAAGAAGAAATTTCTTTTTTAAACTCACCAATATGGTACATGCTTGCGTGCTGAGTCCCAAGAACAGGAGATTGATAATCAACCATTACTGTTACGCGATGATGTACGTCAGGAACCGCTAAAAACTCAATCCCTTTTTCTACATCTTCCCATGGAATATTTTCTTCCAATTCTAGGTATTCCCGTTCAGCATCCTGTTCAGTATATCCTACACGATCAAATTCGATTACAAAAAGCTCTGAACTTCCATCCATAATTGGAATTTCAGGACCGTTTAGTTTAATCAAGGCATTATCTACCTGACAACCATACAACGCAGCAAGAATGTGCTCAGTAGTATATACTCTGACTCCGTTTTGTTCTAGTGTTGTACCACGATCTGTAGCAACAACGAGGTCACAATCAGCCTTGATGATAGGTTCACCTTCCTGATCGACTCGTTGAAATTTGTATCCGTGATTTCCTGGTGCAGGAACAATTTCTAACGTCACTTCCTTCCCTGTATGTAATCCAACCCCTGTGAACGAAACTGCTTCTGCGAGCGTTCTTTGCTTTTCTGACATTCGTTATTTGTCTTTTGTGAGTTTTTTGATAGTATCTTCGATCGCTTTGAGACGAGTAAGAATCATTGGTAATCTTCTGAACCCTAAGTATGATTTCTTGTAATCATCGCTATCGAATGCCGGAGATCCCATTACTTTCGTATCGTCTTTTACATTTCCACCAATACCAGATTGAGCAGCGATTTTAACACGATCTCCAATTTTCAGGTGACCCGCCATTCCGACTTGCCCTCCAATAAGTACATTGTTTCCGACTTTCGTTGATCCTGCGATCCCCGTTTGAGCCGCCATCGCAGAATTGTTTCCAACTTCCACGTTATGACCGATTTGAACAAGGTTGTCAATTTTCGCACCTCGACGAATAACTGTACTTCCCATTGTTGCACGATCGATGGTAGAATTCGCACCGATATCTACACAGTCCTCTAGGATGACATTTCCAATTTGAGGAATCTTCTGGAATTCACCTTTTTCATTTGGGGCAAAACCGAAACCGTCCGCACCGATTACTGCACCTGAGTGAATAATGCAATTCTTACCTATGATGCAATCACGGTACACCGTTGCTCCCGGATAGATGATCGTTCCATCATCAATTTTAACATTAGGACCGATGGTTACATTCGGATGAATCGCAACGTTGTCTCCAACTACTGTATTCTTTCCGATATATGAAGATGCGCCCACATAGATATTGTCTCCTATGACTGCTGTGTCATCGATGAAAGCATTCGCTTCAATTCTCGGCTCTTCTTTTTGAAGCGTATCGTAGAATTCAAGAAGCTTGGCAAAACATGCATATGCATCATCTACTTTGATGAGCGTTAGTGTTTCCGGAAGAGGACTTGAGGGTTCGAAGGTATTGTTAACAATACACACGCTTGACTTTGTCTTGTAGATATGCTCCTCGTACTTTGGATTGGCTAAGAATGATAGTGCTCCAGGCACTCCTTCTTCAATTTTTGCAAGGGTATTTACCTCTGCTGATGGATTACCATCTACCGTTCCATTAATAATACCAGCAATTTGCTCTGCCGAAAATTTCATTCGTTTAAAATTTTTCTGCGGACTATTTGCAGAAAAATTTCTGCTCTCGTGTAACCGCTTCGCTCTCACAAAATGTTGTTTTAATCATTTCACAGTTGATATGATTAATAAACATTATCCTCGTTTCATGCGTCAAAAATATAAAAAACAAGGGGTTCGTTGATGTAACAACGTGCGTTTTATTAACATAGTTGGTTTAATACATTTAAACCTGACTTCGATTCTGAAATATGCTCGGGATTTCTTGAGAAGGAAAGCGATTTAGTCACTGACATTATGCTAAATCCATGAACCTAAACGAACATTCCTAAGTACTTAGTAGAAAGCTTCTAACAGAAATACACTTCACTTGTCACGAGAGATTTCAGATCCTTAATCTGACTTACGGGCACTTTACTTCACCTGGAAAATCAAACGAAAGCATCTCAAGTTTATCTTTGTACCAGATGCCCTTAGCTGCCACCTCGACGGAATCTTGCATAAAAACGATGTAATGTTCAGGCTTTGGACGAACGGATAAATCTGTACGAGCGAAATCAATTTTACCTGATTCTTGAATCCTTTCGAATACTTCTTTTGCGTCTTTAATTTGCAGTTGATCAAGTTGACACCTCAACACTGAACTTGAATCTAGGAAGACCAAATCATCATCAACAGGATAGCGCCAAATAGTACCCATTCCCTCGGAAGATGTTTCAGTTTGGTTCGCGTTTCCACCTAAGCTCACTTCGGTCAGAAAGCTTTCAAATGGAAGTGTGTAGAGGAACTTATTGCCTTTGTGTTCAATCACATACACCTTGGATTCATCATTTTTGTCGCTTTCACCAAAAATTACATCTCCGTCGTTGAGTGCATCAATGGCATCCTTCTTAGTGATTCCTTTTTTCTCGAATGCAATAGCGGCTTCATCGGATACAACCATTACCCTACTTAGAATGGTATTCTTTACACGGTTCCCTGGAAGCCACGAACAACCTCTATTTTGAAAGAAGAAGAATACGAATACGAGTCCGAGACCAAATCCAAGTCCGTAATATTTTAAGCGACGTAGCCAACTAGATCCCATTTGAATGATTTTTGTGCAAAGATAGTGGGATTTTGGTTTGGTGGATGGTTGGGGTGTTGGATTTTTGGATTGCTGGACAGTTGGATTGTTCAGTTCGACGGACTCGCTGCAAGGGATTGTTGGATTGTTGGATGGATGGATGGTTGGATTGTCCGAAGTGTCCACTGGAGGACTGAGGTTCTCGAAGTCTGTTTGTTTACTTAGGTGCGTTCTCTTCCCGTCACTAACCTTCGGTCTTCAGAAGCTATCGCTTCTTCTTCGCGGTGTTGGATTGTAATTCTTGAGAGCAAAAAAAATCACCTCCCTTCCGATAGGTGTCGGAATGAAAGGTGATTTTCGAAATTTGATTTATCGTTTTGCTTAGAGCAATTTATCCAATTTACCCGTCAATGCTGCTTCTGGAACCGCACCAACTGATTTGTCAGCAACTTCTCCGTTCTTCACGAACAATACTGTTGGGATGTTACGAACTCCAAATTGAGCTGAAACTCCTGGGTTTTGGTCAACATTCACTTTTCCGATTACCGCTTTTCCATCGTAATCTCCACTCATTTTCTCGATAATAGGAGTTAACATGCGACAAGGTCCACCCCACTCAGCCCAAAAATCAACCAC
>JBGCDF010000501.1:0-14570 GCA_045105095.1 Crocinitomicaceae bacterium
GCGCTCTTCAATAACTTCAAAAACAAGCGGGCTGTCGAGGTTTCGAGAATTCAAGAAGAGATTACGGAATTGAACATCGAAAGTATTACCCTGACGCTGGAAAATACCTTACGTAACCTGGTCGAGTTGTACGATGCAAGAAATCAATTGGTGATGATCTCACAACAAAACCTGAATTATGCAACAAAAGCATACGACCTGGCAGAAAAACGATTCAAGACAGGTGCTCTGAACTCGATCGATCTAATGACCTTCCAAAGTAGCTATGAATCGACGATGATTCAGCATTACGAGAATTTGTTCAATCGTTTGGACACGTATTTGGAGATTCACAAGTTGACTGGAAAATTAGGTTTGGCCTATCCCAAGTAGTGCAGAATTATTACATTTAACCAACTAACACTACAAAAATGGAACAATACTATTCAAATGACTCCCTCACCGCGTTCAATACTGACGACGGAATCCTAATCGAAGAAAAGAAAAAAGGCCCGTTAAAAATGCTCCTGTTACTCCTAGGATTGAGCGTTCTAATTATTCTTGGTGGATTCCTAATTGGAATGTTTGGCGGAACGATAGGATTAGCAATGGCACCCTGGCTTATTTGGGGAGGTGCAATTGTGACCGCTATATGCATCATCGCTTTCATCCTTAAATTAGTGATGAATCAGGATCCGAAAATCACCTTCAATACAACGACACACACTGTCTCTGTTCGAGGAAAAAATATCCCCTTTTCGGATATTGAAACCATCGTATCTCAAGAACAATCGATGATGTCTAAAACAATGGTTGTGGCATTTATGGTCATCAACGGAAAGAAGAAATCGTTGTTTAGCACGGCAATTGTCGCTACGAACCCAAAAGAAATGACCGCCTTCATTGACAACTTAAATGACCTTGTTCAGAAAGGAAAACTGAGCGATGCTGTTGTGGATGAAATGGCTAAAGATTAGTGGATTTCGATAAGATGAATCTGACGTTTGCATCTCTTGTTGCCTAGCAACGGCTTGCTCAATCCACAATTATAATAAACAAAGAAACAGGCGCTGAATACAAGATTCCGCACCCGTTTCTATTATTGATGGTTTAGCTTATTTGAGTATCGAAACGTGTCCAACGAATATTTTAGAATCGGAAGAATACTTAATTCCAGCTTCAATTTTCCACGTGAACACTCCGTCTTGAACTTCTTCTTTGAGTCGCGAATATTTCCCATCCCAGCCGACGTTCATGTCATGGGATTCAAATACTAGCTCTCCCCAGCGATTGAAAATATAAAGCGTATAATCGTCTTCATCGAATCCTTCGAGCACAGGTTTGAAGGTTTCGTTAACGCCATTCCCATCTGGAGTAAAAGTATTGGGAACATAGATTGTGTAGTCTTGCGTGACGTACACATATTTTATGTGCTCAGCGATGCACCCATCAGGAGAAAAAGCGGTAAGTATAATTTCATACGATCCTGGCTCTGAAGTAGGAAACTCATGGTACGGTTCAAATTCATTACTAATTCCCGATCCATCACCGAAATTCCATTCATAAGTGATTGCTCCAGAACTAAGATTATCGAAACCTGTTCCAGGTGTTACCATTGTCAAATGAAGATCTAACACATTGAAATCTGCAATGGGTGCAGGAAAAACGGTTACAGTTGCGTCCGCAGTGGATGAACATCCGAAAACGTTTGTACCAGTCACCGTGAACGTTGCCGTCTGTGTGGGAAAGAATTCAATGCCGTCAATGATTCCATCAGACCAGGAATATGCTACCGCACCTTGACCGAATAAGGTCACCCCTTCCCCTTCGCAAATTTCAACATCCTCTGCGGTAACAATAGGATTAGGATTCACCGTAATAGACACTTGATCGGATGCAGAGCAGCCCGTAGCAAATGAATCAAAAACAGTATAGACAACAGTTCCCACTCCTTGATTGAAGGGCACATTATTGATTACCCCGTTGTTCCAGTTCAAGTTAGGCGTACCCGCTGCGAAGAGCGTAATCGGCGTTCCATCGCACACCGTTTGATCAATTCCAGCATCGACTGTAGGGTTGGGATTTACGGTAACATTGACCTGATCGGAATTCTCACAACTGTTTGCATCCGTTCCAATCACAGTATAGGTAATCGTTCCAACCGACTGAACGAATGGAATTCCGTCAATGACTCCATTGTCCCAATCGTAGCTTGTCGCTCCAACACCATTCAAGGTTACGGCTGTTCCTTCGCACACCTCCTGATCAGGTCCTGCATTCACTATTGGCAAGGAATTTACTGTTACATCAACCTGATCATTGTTCGTACACCCGTTTGGATCTGTTCCAATAACGCTGTAGGTAGTTATCCCTATCGGAGGATTGAATGCAATACCATCAATAACACCATTGTCCCAGGCGTAGCTCGTTGCACCAGCTCCCGTCAGTGTAACCGCGAAGCCATCACACACCTCTTGATCGGGACCAGCATTTACCACTGGAAGAGGATTTACCGTTACATTAACCTGATCCGAGTTCTCGCAATTGTTAGCATCGGTTCCAATTACCGTATATGTTACCGTTCCGACTGCCTGAGCGAAAGCTACTCCATCAATTACTCCATTGTCCCATGCATAATTCACAGCGCCAGCACCAGATAATGTCGTTGCCGCTCCATCACAAACCGTTTGGTCCAAGCCCGCTTCTACAATGGGTAAAGGGTTCACCGTAACATCCACCTGATCAGAATTTGAACAACCATTATTGTCTGTCCCCACAACTGTGTAGGTCACAGTACCAATAGCCTGTACGAAGGGAATTCCGTCGGTTACGCCATTGTCCCAGACGTAATTGACTGCGCCATTTCCATTCAATGTAACGGCGCTACCTTCACAGACTTCCTGATCTGCACCAGCATCGACAAGCGGTAACGGATTTACCGTAACGGGAATCGTAATCGAATCTTCACAACCATCAGCGGATTGCACCCACAGTTCTACGTCGTAAACACCTGGATTCGCAAAGATATGATTGGCAAGCTGATACGTTCCATTGGTCTGCGGCACGCCTACAATCGCTCCAGTGCTTTCAAGTGTGACAATTCCATCACCGAAATCCCACCTATAACTGACGATGGATCCTGGTGGTGGTATGGAGGAAAGATCTGTGAATACGATGGATTCTCCCGCACAAATTTCGGTTATGCTGCTAAAATCTGCCGTAGGAGTCGGATATTCATCAATAGTTATATCAAGCGTAATGGAACAAGCGCCACCTTGAGTTGGAGTGAGCGTACAACTATACATTCCTCCGGCTGCCACCGCAATGGATTGAGTCGTTTCTCCAGTATTCCAGAGGTAATTTGCCGCCCCTGGCGGGGCAGTAAGAACAGTAGTCTCACCTGTACAAATGGTATTCTGAGAAGCAATGAGTTCAGATGTTCCGCAGGATGCATCCACATATGCGTATCCGTAATGACCAGACAAAGAACAGTCTCCGCTGGTAAATTCTATGGTCACATTTTGACCGATGTATCCACTTAAATTGGCGAAAACGGTTTGCCAATCCTGATAGAGCACAGTTTCTCCCCCTACAACAATTGTTTGAAAATTAGGAGCATTGGCGAAGTCCGCGATTACTGAGTAGTCGCCACAAGGAGCGCTGACACCATTTTCATCGTATACCCGAACAACGAAATAAGGCAATTGATTGAGAGCATGCCCAGCTGGTGACTCAAAGATGACCGCATAGCTATACGTAAACATATAATTCGTGGCATCTACAAGGAAGGTTTGCCTCATACGAGCCGCTCTTGCGCCAACGCCAGCTCCGTTACCAAGTCGGACAGAAAAATTACCGTTTACCGGATTTACACATGGAATTCCTGTTATCGGATCCACTCCTCCACCAAATACTTGATGGTATGGGCCAGGACCAACAGCAAATTCATTGACATAACTGTAAGGTGCGGACCCGTCCACATTACCGCGCGTTAATTCCCAACCAGTCAAATCTCCCGTTTCGAAATCCATATTAACGCAAGGACCGTTGGGAACTTTGGGCGTCCATGGGATAGGAGTATTGGGCATACCTTTCATCGCGTTCTGCGTTGAGTTTAGCAATGCCGCATACTCCAATTGAAAATCGAATGGAGATATCGAATTTCCCTGACTTAAGCGGTCATGAACTGATTCGAAAAAAGCATCGTACGACTGGTTGACGTAATCAATACGATTAATAAATTTGTAGTCTTCTGCCTGTAGCCCTAAATCTTGTTCAAAGGTGTTAAGACTGTGATTCGAAAACAGGCTTTCGAGTTGATGGTGAAGGTCTTGTGCGTTGCAAGTAGTCGGCAACAGGAGTAGCATAGAGATCACCCAATTGAATTTGTTACTTTTCATAACGAATGTTTTAGGGGTTCATTACTAAAACGTTTTAGTTTCTACATGGTTGCTATGCCCGCATAGAAGTAATTTCAAAACCGTATTCAATACAACCCTGAAAATGAAGGTTTAGCGATTAAAAATCATAATCTATCTACAAAAAGTTCTAATTCAGCTAATTTTTAGGAAAAATCAAAAAATCATCATATTTGACACAAAACTGATCGTTTTTCACTCCTTTTTCAAATTGAAAACAACGAAATCAGCAAAATTATTCCACTTCTCATTCAAGAATGTACAATATGCTTTTAAATTTGTTTTATGTATACATTTCCTGTCGCCTACTTCAACAGCAATAACGGAATCGGTCGTCTAGCATTTGGCGATGGGCCCATGTTGAAAATCACTGGCGAAAAACCACTTGAGCAATTACAAGATTTTCTTGATACACATACTGGAAAGCACTTGTTGATTAATTTAAGCTACGATTTAAAAAATCACGTCGAAGACCTTATCTCGACAAACCCAAATTATTTGAACTTCCCCCTTGGCTATGCATGGGTTCCGAAATACATGGTGGATTTAGAGAATGAAAACTTAGACTTCGTTCAAGGCGATAGAGATCTTGAAGCCATGCAGTTTATCGATCATTTTATGCAAGAGGAGATCGATGAAAACTTTCAGGAATTCCCTCATAAATTGACACCCCGAATTTCGAAAGAGGAGTATCTAAAGAATGTAAGCTCACTTCAGGATTCTATTCAACAAGGAAATATTTACGAAGTAAACTACTGCCAGGAGTTTTTTGCTGAGGACGTGGAAATCCCACACCAGTTGGATGCTTACTTCAAATTGAATTATCTGACTCGAGCCCCTTATTCGTCGTTCTTTTTTATCGATCACTTTACTACTTTCTGCGGAAGTCCTGAACGCTATCTGTACAAAAAAGAGAATCACCTCATCTCAGAACCTATCAAAGGAACCATGAAACGAGGTAAGACAAAGGAAGAAGATGAGGAATTGAAACAAACATTACTAAATGATCCGAAAGAGCGCGCAGAGAACGTAATGATTGTTGATTTGGTTCGAAACGATCTCTCGAAAATTGCTTTACCTAATTCGGTGGAAGTAGAAGAATTATTTGGTATCTACACCTTCGAAACTGTGCATCAGATGATTTCGCGTATTGGTTGTGACCTTGATCCAGAGACAAACTTTACGGATATTTTGCGGGCAACCTTCCCAATGGGATCTATGACTGGCGCTCCGAAAATCAGTGCGATGAAACTCATCGAAGAGCACGAATGCTTCCAACGTGGAATTTATTCAGGTTCGATTGGGTACATCCGTCCAAATGGGGATTTTGACTTCAATGTGGTGATTCGAACACTGGTGTACAATCATCAAACGAAGTACCTTTCATGTGCCGTTGGAGGTGCCATTACCATCAAATCAGATCCTGAAAAAGAATACGAAGAATGCAATGTGAAGGTGAAGGGTATTTTGGACGGAATGAATGCTTAGTTTCTCTGAACATACAACATCAATCTGGCAAAATTTAAGAGAGTCAAATGTATTTCTTGCTTGCAGCGGAGGGGTTGATTCGATGGTGCTTTTACACGCACTTCATCGACTGAACATCAATCTTAGGGTAATTCATGTGAACTACCAACTGCGTGGAGAAGATTCTGAGTTAGACGCTGAATTGGTCGAAACGACATGCCGCGCTCTGGGTGTACCATTCGAAATTCGCGCAATCAACCTAAAAGAACAATTGGAAAATGGCGGCAACCTTCAAGAGGAAGCCCGAAACGTTCGTTATTCCTGGTTTGATGAAATTCTACAAGAAAACTCAAAGAATCGCATTGCGTTAGCCCATCATCAGGACGACCAAGTAGAAACTTTCTTGATGAACCTTGCACGAAAATCTGGAGTGTTGGGTCTTGCATGTATGAAATATGAGCACAAAGGAATCGTTCGCCCCATGATCGACTTCTCGAAACTAGAAATTTTGAAATACGCCAAAACACATAAGGTACAATGGCGCCAAGATCAATCCAACGCTACGAATAATTATACGCGTAACCGTTTACGAAATGAATTCATTCCTCTTATTCATTCGGAGATACAAGGCTTCAATGATTCAGTTATCGCGCTAATTCGATCATTTCAAGAAAAGCAAATCGAACTAGAACGAACAGTTGCGTCCATCCTGAAAAGCATTTACGAAACAGGAGCATTGTCTAGGTCTCGCTTTGAAGCACTTGATGAATTGGAACAAATCGAGGTACTTCGACAGTTAGGCATTTCACCAAGCTACTTACCACGATTGATCAACTTGACAGAGCGTGGTAAACGACTTGAATTTAATCACTCCGCATTTGAATCCGTTGTGCGTGATGAAGATCAATTCACTTTTCTGAAGAAAGAACTGTCGTCTTTTGAATTGCACCTTGAAAAAGTCGACTCTTTGCCGAAGGTCTTTGACAAAGCTCACGCATATCTTGACAAGTCAAAAATCCAAGGTGAGCTAAGACTCAGAAAATGGGAAATTGGTGACCGCATTGCTCCTATCGGAATGAAAGGAAGCCAATTGATTTCAGACATTATCAAGGATGCAAAAATCAATGCTGACTCGAAACGAAATCAACTGGTTATGCATGATGACGCAAACATCCTCTGGTGTGTAGGGTTAAAAATCAGTCGAAAGGCAATCGCAGAAGCTCATTCAACAGAAATTCTTCGCTGCTCTATTATCGATTCAAGAGCGGAAGAATCGGAAGTCCAGTAAGGGCATTCGCGCGTTGTAGGAACAGCATATGCGTCAAGGTTGCTGCGATTGATGTAATCTCCATATCATCAAACACCTCTTGCTTGGGTACATTTTTCCCGTACCACAATAGCGGAACATGCGTATCATAACTGAACGCTGAACCATGGCTTGTTCCTTTCTGGTGACCATCGTAATCGGATGATTTTGGTAGATATCCAGGCTCTAAAATAAATACGACATCTCCACTCTCTTCATGATGCATTCCATTTCGCACCATGTCCATCCACTCAGCATCCGCAGATGCTCCATACAATTGAGTTGCCGTGAATGATCGTTTCACACCTTCCCACGATTGCACTTCTTTCGAAACAAAATTCTGCACAATCCCAATATCAATTCCTTTTGCCTTGATTGCTTCGTGATCGAGATAGATGTTCAAGTTGTTCTCATGTTCAATCAAACTATCACCAAAAGCTGTTGTCAACTTCATTTTTAAATCTGCGATATGCTCATCAATGAAGAAATAGCCTCCAGGAAGATTATGATCTGTCAAAAATGATGGCACAGGAACGACTGCATGATCCGCCGTCAAGAATACCACGAAATCTTTTCCTACTTCTGACTTGATTTCTTTGATCAAATTTTTGATATCCAAATCCAAACGAAGGTAGGTGTCTTCTATCTCAACAGAATACGGTCCGAAGGCATGTCCAATAATGTCAGGAGTAGAATAACTAATGCACAACATATCTGTTTGATCATCCTGCCCCATGTTTTCACTCTTCATTGCCTCAACCGCAAAATCAGTCAAATACGTATTGGAAAAAGGCGTGTACACAAACAACCCATAATTCAGGGAATCATTGGTCATCTCCTTTAAGTTGTATGGGAATGTCGGTGTTGTTTTCCCTGGCAATAAATGCTCGTAAGGACGATTGTCCGGCCCACTTTCTGTATACGCATCTATACTGAGAAGAGGTTCCCATGTTTCTTTCAAGGATTTGTCGACGTACTTTCTATTGTTGAATTGATCTACCCACGTAGGCAATTGATCTTTGAAAAAGGTGCTTGTGATGAATTTCCCTGAGTTAAAATCGTACCAATACGAACCATCACTTAAATGTCCACCAGGAAGAATGGCTCCCCTATTTTTGATCGACATAGAAATAACCTTTGCATCCGGATAGGTCAATTTCAATTGATCGGTGATGGTGTTTGCCTTCAATCGTGTTGGTGCGAACTTTCCGTACTTTGAATCAGAACCAACTGTCATAACAGTGCTGTCCTCTACGCAATTTACACTTGCTTTATCTTCTCTGCTGTACCAGTCGTTCGCTACAATTCCATGATTACTAGGCGTTGTTCCAGTATAAATCGAAGCGTGCCCAGGTCCAGTGTACGTTGGAATGTAATTGTAGCTTACGTTGCGGCAATTTGTCCCTTTGTCCATCAACAAACGCAGTCCTCCTTTACCGAACTTGTCATAGTATCGGTACAAGTAATCGTAGCACATTTGATCGACAACAATTCCGACGATTAACTTCGGTGAATCTGATTGCTGTGCGTTCGATAAAGAAGTAACAAATAAAAGACTGAGAGCAAATAGATATTTCATGGTGTTCGAATTGAATTGTAAAAATATCGAAAAGCAGGCAGGGAATTCCCCTTAAGTTCGATTAACTTTGCGTTAAAAATGATCTCATGCTCGGATTAAAGCTTCCAACAGACCCTCGATGGGTGAATATCGTTGAAAAAAACATCTCTGAAATCTTGACGGATCACGCTTACTGTGAGCAGAAGGCGGCAAGTAATGCCATTTCTGTGATTGTGAAGCATCCTGAGTACACGGATGTTGTGGATGCGATGACAGAGATCGTTCAGGAAGAGATAGAGCATTTCGGAATGGTTCATGAAAAAATCAAGGAACGCGGATTTACACTTGGACATGAGCGCAAAGATGAATACGTTGGTGATTTGATCAAATACCAAAAGAAGACCTATCCTGGAGGCTCAAAAATCAGTCAGTTTGTAAACCGAATGTTATTTGCGGCTATGATTGAGGCAAGAAGCTGCGAGCGTTTTCGCATTTTGTCCGAAGAGATTGCCGATCCTGATTTGGCGGAATTTTACCGTAGTTTGATGGAAAGTGAGGCGCGGCATTACACGACTTTTTTAGGCTTTGCACGTAAGTACGGAGTAGGGATTGATGTTGATCAGCGTTGGAACCACTTTCTGGAATTTGAGGCAGATTTGATGGAGAAATATGGGAGGTCGGAGACGATGCATGGGTAGGTTCGATTTTTCGATTGTTCGATTGTCTTATTTTCCGATTGTCCGAGGGCTGAGCGCAGCCGAATACCCGATCTTGCTATTGTTGGGTGGTTGGACGCTTCGCGTTGGATTGTTGGATTGTTGGATTGTTGGATTAGTTGGATTGTTGGATTCACTGCGTGGCTGCCTTCGGCGGTGTTTGATTGTTTGATTTTCCGATGAGATTTGTTGTGGGTGAACTTCCGTTCGATTTCAAAAGCGGTGCTCTTTCTTCTTTGGCTGTATCTGATTTTTCGATTTTCCGAGGGCTGAGCGCAGCCGAATACCCGATCTTGCTATTGCTGGATGCTTGGACGCTTCGCGTTGGATGCTTGGATTAGTTGGATTCACTGCGTGGCTGCCTGCAGCGGTGTTTGATTGTTTGATTTTCCGATGAGATTTGTTGTAGGTGAACTTCCGCTGGATTTCAAAAGTGGTGCTTTACCTTCGGTGCTGATTCGCAGTCCCTTCTGTAGCGGCCTTAGATTTTCTGACAGTCCGATTTTTCGGTGGCTTTATGATTAAAGGATTTCCTGACGTTGACATCTAATTTTCTGCGAAAAGTAGTACATTGGAAAACACATGGTTAAGGACTTTTCAACACCGCTTTTAATTGAGACTTCATGAATGAAGGAATACTATCTGAGTTAGTTAGGCGCATACGTCGATCTGATAGACTCTATCAATTGATTGTTTATCTGAAAAGTGAACAGTTATCTGAGGAAGAAATCGAAGAATATCTCAGTGCAGGGCGAATCCGAGCTAAGGAGGAAGAATTGAAATCCCTTCCGAAAAAGAATAAAATAAAGTTCGCCATTCTTTGTGCAATTACTCTTCTAACGCTGATCCTTTATGTCTTCGTTTTACCTAAAATGGGATTACAGTACACGCTGTTTATTGCCATCGTGGGAGCAGTTATTTTTTCAGCGGCTTTGCTATACTCAATTGTATACTACGACAGTTGGGAAGAGGAAAACATAAAGCGAGAGATCGAAATAAAGGAAAAGAACCAAGGGGCGATGTCTGCCGTTTTCATGTTCATTCCTATTCCCGCCGTCATTTTTTCTTTTATTTTCTCCTCTGTTTTGGAAAGAGGTGAAGACAACCTGCTAAAGGAAACCCAAGTAGAAGCGGAAGGTGTAATTGTAGCAGGTTCTTCCAATACCATTGGGATTCGACGCGGAGACATCAATTTTTCGAGTGTATCCGTAGAATTCTATACCAAAGAAGGAGAAAGGATATTGGCGACTGAAGATATTTCAGAATACGAATTCAAAGATTACCGCAAAGGACAAAAGGTGAAATTAATTTACTCCTCAGAAGATCCTCAAATTATAGAGCTTCTAACGAGTAAAAGCGCCATCAGAAAGTTCAAAGATTCTGAAGAAAGAGACATAAAGGCGAGGGATTTATTGGTTCTGATTGATGCGAACGATACTGACGTTTTATCGCTGCTGAACAAGATTTCTTACGGATGGAGTTATGATCAGAGCACTCGTTCATATAAAAATGATTCCAAAGGCATGCTGCTTAGGAAAGAGCCCAATGAGATTTTCCTCATGACGAACGAAATTTCCATGTACACGCTGCCAAGGGAATTCTTGGCATTAGAATTCAAGGATGTAACCGAGGGTGGAATTGGAAACCCAATGATACAGAAGAACAGAAGTTTAGAAAATGAAAGCTATGTGGTCGATATCGAGCGTTTTAATGACATGCAAGCAAGGTTTGTCACCACTACTTTCAGAAAGAAATAGAAGATTATGTTTAAAAAAATCAACACTAAAACACCATGAAAAAACACTCCCTATTCATTGCAGCGACTCTATTAGCAAGCTGTTGTTTTTCGCAGACCTCATCTTCAGGAAATAGTGAAACACAAGAAGCAACGTTCGTTGTCACAGTAAATAACCAGGAATACATTCTGTCGGAAGGAGAGGAACTAGAAGTGGAATCGACAAGGATTTCGGTAAAACTAGCAGATCACAAAACATTTGATATCGACTACCTTTCATTTAATTACCCAAGTCACTTCAGCCCTGAATATGAGAAAGATGTTGGTTACCAGAACTGGATATTAAACGGCAACGACTTTGTGATCATGTATTTCGAAATAGACGCCTATACGGAGTTGGATGATTTTGTAGATGAGTTAGTAGGCCAATTTGGAAAAAGTAATTGTAGAGTTGAAAAAACGAGTGTGAAGCTGGGTGATAAAATTTTAGACGGAAAGAGAATTAACATTTCTCTGGTTGGTCAAAAACTAACGCTGGACTTTTTGGAAGTTGGTGTATCAGATTCGACATCCAGATTTATTGCATTTCAGGACACCAAAAATGATGATGGAAGTGATTCAGAAGAAAGCAGTAAAACATTGAAAATGATTGATCGAACTGTTGAATACAACGACTAGATGATTGATTTGTAGCGAACTACCGCAAGACAATGACGCTAATTAAAGAACGTATTGGTGAACCGAGACCGCGATCAGATGTATGAATGAATACATGAAAGATACAATCTTATTGTTCGTCGCCCTTCTATTCCATCTCATTGCAACAGGACAAACTCCAGAACCTCATGAGGTACGATTTAGGCTTTACAATGAATCTGGAGAGCTACTCACCTGTGATAGTTTACATTCGGATACACTCAATTTGATTGAGTTGTCGGGTAATTTCATTTCTTATGAGTACAACTCAACATCACATTTCCATATAGTCAAGACGAATACCTTTTATAGCCATTTGCCTTTACATTGGGCTCGAAACGGAAAGGTGATGGACTTAATGTTTGTCATCCATGATACGACTGCCAGAAAAATTGAATACTGCTCATTTGATCGCCTACAATTTGAAGAAGGTCAATTTACAGTCAGAGTTAGAACAAATACGTCCCACTGCGAAACTTATGAAGCAAGTAAGGCGAAGTATTTTGAAAACATCCTGGTGCATGAAGAAAACGGAATTCTACATTACAACTGGGATTCACTCACCGCGTTTAAGGCGAAGACTGAAGGGTTATGTTTTCGGTTCGATCTCATAATAGAAGATCCATTTATGTTAAGATTAGCATGTCATTAGTTCGTCATTCTTCCTCGGTGTGAATGAATAACTTGAACTATGAATGATCCAGACTGGTTACAAAGCCTATCAACTCACTACCAAACACTTGCAAATAAGCAATTGGAAAGCAGGGAATTATTCACTAGCTTTAGGACTAACGGAAACCACCAGAACGCTTAGTCCTGTTAATTGAGCGACATTACATAAAACGTTAATATCATGCACACAAAAAGTAGAACCGCCTTAGCATCCTTTGGAAGTGGTCGTGGAAATACAATGGATATTGAATTTCCAGAAGTTGTTCCAGATTTTGACGTCAAAATTCGAGTATTGAAAAACGAGAAGACGCTAGTTCCATTGGGAATTCAGACTGAGGATGGATCAGCTGAAAATGATGAAATTGAGTTCGAAATCGAAATTCTCAAAAATGGAGTTGATGACCTACAGATCGATTTTTTGCATAATGATGCGGTCATTCAAACATATTTCTCCAGCAAACAAGAGTTGGATGAAGTTGTTATAACAGCGGAAGGTTCAGGCAATTCAAGCAACGAAAGTTCTGGCAGTGATGAGGACGCTCCAAAAAACTATCCTATTGGTAAATATGTTGTCAAATGGGATGGATTCGATAGTAATGGAATTTATGACAGTACTATTTTCACGAGCGGCAAGTTCAAGGGGCACGTTAAGGCCAGAAGTGGTGAATTAGAAAAAACTGCAGAAACCAAAGAACTTTCTTTCAAGTATAAAGAAGTAAAATGGGTTGATACGAAAATTGATAAAAACACAAAGCGCATTGATGTTACACTGCGTGTGAACCTAAAAGACGGAGGCGCTAAAGGTATTGACTGTACAGAGACCGTAGTTGCACCGGACCCAATAGTCGTAAAGGATTGCCCTTGGGATGATATACCATCTAGTGCGTTAATCACTGGGAAATCGCCAATAAAAACCAGAATCAAAAGTTACGCAGATTTAGAGCAACTTGCTGTGACAGGCTTGAACTACCACTGGGGTAGAAACAATAATCATTCGGTTGCCAAGAACGTTGATATCAATGGAGAAAAGTATGAGGTATTCATGAATGCCTTAAACACGACTGAAGATGCAATGGATGACGTTAGTTTGATCCTTAACACGAATAGGAAATGGATGCGTTCAGGTAATCCGGGAACAGTGGAAGGTCTAATCTCCTTTATTGGAAATATCGTATCCAGAGAAGCCGTTTGTTACAATGTTGGTTACCTGAAGTACTCTAACGGGTGGGGACACCAAGATGTTGTGGATGAGGATATAGCATTTAAAGAAACCGCCGCCCATGAAATAGGACATACTATTTTAAAGGCGTATGGTGGTACCGGTTATAGTTACGGACATAAAGGAAGTGTGAATACAGTAACACAATCTCAAAGTGCAAGTGCAACTGCTTATCCTACATCTGGAGAAATTGATATAATGCCGTATTACACAAATTGGGTTCCCTATAATCAACGACATAAAATGGTTGCCGCTGAAGAAGACGTTCTGAGTTTAATCTGGCTTACAAAAATCAAACTAAAATGAAACGGATAGTCTTTACGGCCGTATTGTTCATGACCTTAACCAATTGCGGAAACAAGTCACTTTTCTATAAGGGCTATGTGTATAGTGATGGAAAACCCCTCGATCAAGTAACAGTCAGTAAGATGAATGGTACTCAGGATCATTCTACTCAAACCGATTCCAAGGGTTATTTTGAACTAACAAAAGAACAGGACGTCGTTCATTCATTAATTTTCGAAAAAGAAGGGTTCGTAACAGATACTGTTCCTACTGTGTGGTCGCAGCATGGAGAAAAACTCAATTATCGTTTCGTTAATAAGAACAGTGACACTTTGTTTATTGAAAAGCGCTGATACTGGATCAACGTCAAAACCTGTAGAGAAATGTATGTTTCATTCTGAATACAACATACAGTTTATTTACGATATTCTCTTTTCCAAACAAGATTCAACACTTTTTGGTTGGGCACAAAAAGTGTTCAAAAATGCCCTTTGCGCTTATTTTTCTACGATCAGAAAT
>JBGCDF010000502.1:0-15070 GCA_045105095.1 Crocinitomicaceae bacterium
CTACGCGATTGGTGATGTAATTCCTGGTCCAGCACTTGCACACGTTGCATCTGCTGAGGGAATTATCTGTGTAGAGAAAATTGCTGGTGAGCATCCTGACGTATTGGATTACGGAAACATCCCTGGATGTACATACTGTTCTCCTGAGGTTTCATCTGTTGGAATGACAGAAGAAGCGGCGAAGGAAGCTGGATACGATATTAAAGTTGGTAAATTCCCATTCTCTGCTTCAGGCAAGGCGAGTGCCGCTGGAGCAAAAGACGGATTCGTAAAATTGGTATTCGACGCGAAATACGGAGAATTGCTCGGAGGTCATATGATTGGTGCGAATGTTACTGAAATGATCGCTGAAATCGTTGCTATCCGCAAACTGGAAGTTACTGGTCACGAATTAATCAAAACTGTCCACCCTCACCCAACAATGTCGGAGGCGGTAATGGAAGCTGCAGCTGCGGCTTATGATGAAGTGATTCACCTGTAGTTCGATTGTCTGATCGTTCGATGTTCGGATTTTCCGACTCGCAGTACCCGAGGGGTGAGCGGCGTCGAAACCCGAAATCAGGAACGACGAATAGAATATTGAAAGCGCTGACTCTTAGAGTTGGCGTTTTTTTTGTGCACCAATTGGAGGGCTGAGGTTCTCGAATGTCCGTCTAGGTGTATTGGTATGAGATGAGTTCAGCTCCGCTCACCCCTCAAGTTTTGCAAAATCCTTATCTTTATTTGACCAATAACAGCCTATTATGAAATACACTGTATCTAACACGATTCATGCTCTGTTGAATGATGTAGCTTCGAAATTCCTTGATCCGAATGGAGTAATGAACTGGATGGAAGGGATTGATCGATTCGAGCACATCTCAGGAACTCCAGGAGAAGTTGGAGCGATCAGCGATATCTACTCTACGCATAAAGGGAAACAAATGAAAATCACCGAGACCGTTCTGGAGAACAATATGCCGAACCAGATAAAATTTGGATATCAAAGCCCAATGGGATACAATGAAGTTGAAATGCAATTTAAGAAGATTGACGATTCAAGCGTGAAACAAATTAACAACAGTTACTTCGAGTTGAAAGGTTTCATGAAGATCATGGGATTTCTGTTTAAAGGAATATTCAAAAAGCAGTCTATGAAGTATTTGGATGGGTTTAAGAAGTATGTTGAAGGTTAGTTGGAGCTTTGAACGCGGCTGATGCCTTTGGACCCGGCACTGCTTATTAGCTTTTTTTTACAATTTCGTGAAAAAATGAACGGTTTTAACCGTATATCCTCCTTGATCACCGAAGTAAGTACTTTCATGTTGCAGAGCGCCTGATGTAAAGTTCACCTCGATAGTGCTGTAATCTTGAGTACCTCCATGCTCCCATGAATATGAGCCCGAACAATTTGTGATCGGAAATTCAGTTTCTTCTCCTTTAAATAAAATCTTCACTCCTTTCTTGGTCCTTTTAACAGCCAAGTCTAGATTTTCATTGAATTCGGAATAAGTCGTATCCATATTTCCGTAATCGTTGGTGTAAATGAAGAGATGACTCGCACGGTAATTCCCTGTAATTGAGTCAACACAATCTGGTTTTGAACAAGAACTTACAAACAATACAATCAGTAAGGCATAAAAAAGGGTGAAATGCGAATATCGGAGCCGTTTCATTCAGTTAAATTTAATCCAAAATACCTCAATTGAATCTGGGATGCAAATTGAACGTTTACTAGGCCAACGAGCCACGCAACAAAAAAGTATATTTGAACTGAATAATAACGCTACATTGACTTGAATGTCTATCTCCATTCTCCTCCCCTTTCATAACGCTGCACCCTGGTTAGCTCAAACGATTCGATCTATACAAAATCAGTCGCTAGCAGATTGGGAACTGATTGCCTTGGATGATTTTTCCACTGATAATTCTCGCTCCATACTTCAGAAAATTGCAAAAGAAGACTCAAGAATTCGAATCTATCAAAATCAAGTAAAAGGAATCATTCCGGCTTTGCAACTGGGACTTTCGCATGCAAAAAGGGAATTCTTAACCCGCATGGACGCGGATGACTTGATGCCAGAAGGTCGATTGAAAATCATGATGGAGCGATTGAAGGCTCTTCCCGAAAAATCTGTGATAACTGGAAAAGTGAAATACTTCAGTCAAAAAGACGGGGTTCATTTCGACAAGCTCAATGCATCGCGAGAGCCTGACACCTCCATTTCTGATGGTTATTTGAGCTACGAAGCATGGTTGAATGAACGAATTGATAAACAGGATCACTACGATCACATCTACCGAGAGTGTGTGGTGGCTTCTCCTAATTGGATGACGCGCACGCAGGAAATGATAGAATCTAGGATCTTTTCAAACTTGAACTATCCAGAAGACTACGACATGACCTTTAGATGGATGGAACAAGGGTTCAGTATTCACTCGATAAACGAAACGACCTTGTTTTGGAGGGAACACCCAGGTCGGACCTCAAGAAACTCTGAAGTCTACGATCAAGCATCTTTCTTTGATTTAAAATTGAACTGGTTTTGTCGGTTACATGATACGACTTCAGTTGCAATTCTTGGGGCGGGTGTCAAAGGAAAGATTACCGCTAGTTTTCTCAAGGATCGAGAAATCGACTTTAACTGGTACGACCTCGAATGGAAGAAGTACGGCTCTCCTATTTTCGGAACGTCCATCCAAAACTACGAATTGATTCAGGCAGATAAACTCATGATTGCGATCTTTCCAGAAAACAAAAAACCCTTACTCGATTTTATCACCGAGAAGGGTTTTGAAATAGGTCGAAACGCGTGGTTTCTATAATATGTTACTGCTTTCCAATTCCAACTTTCACACCGAAATTGAATACGTATCTTGCTCCTGAGCGAGAGTTATCTCTCCATTGATACTCCCAGTTAGGATCGACATATACGCTCTCAGGATAGTATGATTTAATCTGTTGATATCCGATTCCCAATCCAGTAAAGAAATCAATTGCGAAGCTTTTCGATAGCCACATTTGATACCCTACGTTGAATGAGAAATTCAAGTTCATTTCACTTCCTTTTGTTGGAGATAAAGCACCCGACGCATCATTCAATCCGTAGTTTGTCAATTTGAACTTTGCCACTGGCGATAGATAAAAGCGGTTCAACGCTTCTGTTTCATCCAATGGGTAATACCTGTACCCAGCCTCAGTGAAGAATCCAAGACCACTTGTCTGATAAGCGTATCCTCCACCCCATGGATCGATGAGATGACTGTTCACATTTCCAAATGCAATATTTGAGATGGTCGGTCCTGCGGCAACTTCGAAACTTGTGTACTTCGACAATTGCTTCTCGAAAGCAAAATGGATTTCTCCCGCAAGTAACTGTGTTGGTGAAAACTTGATCACTGAAGTATTGTCATTTAAACGAACTTCTTTTTTCTGACGTCTTGATTTGCCGTTTTGCTCAATGATTACAAATTCCTCTTGAGCGATTCCTGAAGTTACTACGACCAAAAGCGCAGTAATAGTTGTAAAAAATGTTCTTTTCATAATAGGTAGCTATATGCTGGTGATTCTATAACTGAATACCAATTTGTTTATTGTACAAGTAATACATCTTTCTTTGAAAAAAGATGTTTGTCGAATTCAAAATCAATGCGACCAAGCTGAACTCCAGCCCAACCAACCTGATTAATTAATACTGTTTCTCCCTTCGTATTTGTTGCCTCAGTTGGCTTTTCGAGGAAGGTGTGCGTATGCCCTCCAATGATCAGGTGAATTCCACTCGTCTTTTCGGCGAGAACACGATCGGAAACCTTATCTGAACCGTATTCATACCCCAAATGCGACAAACAAATGATTAAATCACAGCCTTTTCTCTTGAGTTTCGCCGCGAGTTCGTTCGCTATTTCAATGGGATCGTTGTAAACCGTTTCTCCGTATTTGCTATCAGGAACAAGCCCTTTCAACTCTACTCCCACTCCAAACACTCCGACCTTGATCTTTCCTTTTTTGATGATTTTGTATTGCTCAGTATGACCATCTATGGGTGTATTGCTGAAATCGTAGTTTGAACAAACGAAAGGGAAATCAGCATATTCCTTCGCTTTAACAAAACCGTCCATTCCACCATCAAAATCATGATTTCCCATGGTAGCAATGTCATAGCCGAGTTTTGTCATGAGTTTCATTTCCAGTACTCCACCGAATTTGTTGAAATACGGTGTTCCTTGAAAAATATCACCTGCGTCAAGCAACAGCACGTTCTCTTCTTCCGATCGAATCTTCTGAATGATCTCATACCTACGTGCCACTCCACCTTTTCCCGGATACTTCGAGTGGTTTTCAGGAAATGGATCGATGTTCGAATGCGTATCATTTGTATGAAGAATCGTCAGTTTATTCCTTGGATCAGGCTCTGACCAACCCTGAGAGAGTGCATTCGGAGCTAAGATTAAACCTCCCGAAACCACTACGGTATTCTGTAAAAATTTTCTGCGTTCCATTAGATCTTTATTCTTAACTCGTCCGACCAAACTAACAACTTTTGCTTCTTAGCCATTCGAATAAACGCATCCCTGAGCAATTCATTCGGGTATTCGACACGGATTTTCTTCTCGAAGAAATTCATGTTGTCACCACCATTCATGAGGTAGTCTGATGTGAGGACCCAAACCGATTTCGTATCTGCCGTAACTCCGGCTATCTCCAATTTACCATTTATCAGAAACGCTCCTCCAATCGGCTCGCCTCCGCGAGAAATTAAGTACTCCGCAATGTCTTCCAAGGACTCAATAGGCATTTCCACCCAAACGATTTCATTGTCAAAAGGCATCACCTTGAAGATATCTCCTAAGGTCACATCACCTTCGTTAATCGAGTTACGCAATCCACCGAAGTTCAACAAACTGAACGTTGGTCCAGATAATCTCGCCTGACCAATTTGTGATTCCAGTAAAGCATCTGTTGCCCAATTGTTGAGTGAACCACCAGGCTTCCCTCTTTCGAATGGACGTTCCGCGTATGCGATTACTTCATTCATTTCAGCTGCCAACTCCTGTTTATAAGGCTCAACAATACTATCAACGGCATTTGTCTCAGCACCTTGGGCTAATACATCTGAATTACTCGATTCATCCGAAATTAGATGAATGGTATTAACAGAAGAGCAGGCCAAAAGGCCTGCTCCAACTGCAATTAATATGATGTATTTGAACATTATTGAATGATCAATTTTCGCTGAGTTGATCCTAGTTCTGTTTCAACTCGAATGATGTACGTTCCTGCACCGATATCGTTTTTAGACAATTCCAAAACTGGCAAGTTGGTATCATTCTGTGCTCGAACAACTCTTCCGTTCAAGTCGATTACTTCGTAAGCTGTGATATCTGTTCCATTCACCTGAACGAATACTTTATCGTTTGATGGCACTGGGAACACAACAAGGTTCGCATCTAACTTTTCCTGAAGGTTCGCGATACACCCGTCAGCATCATGATCGTTTTCATCGAAATCGATGTAACATGCGAAGTCTACTGAATCGATGAATGGGTTTCTGTTCGCTTGTAGATCGAAGATGTACTCTTGACGTGCAATATCGTAATTGTCTGGCAAATCCGCGAAGTGCCATGCTTTCAAGGTTTCTTGTGATTGCTTATCTGAATTCACATTTCCGATTAAATCGAAATCGTAAGTAACGACCATATACATGATAGAACGTGCAGCATTTCCTTTGTGTTCTGGGCGAGGTTCGTATACCAATTGCGATCCTTTGTAACCAACAGACCCTCCTAGGTAATTGAATACAACGTTTCCGTCGATATCGTCTAACGCTAAGTTACTTCTTGGTGTATTTGCATTCGCTAAGTTCGCTGGGTACAAGTTATGTTGATCGTTGTATTCTGGTTCTTCTGGCTGATCAGCAGGGAAAGAAGGCATCCATGAGTGCGCAAATACGTGCTCACGACTGTATCCTGTTGCAGTCCAATCGAACGTTCCGCTGAATACCATTTTCTCACCAGAAAGAGCACACGTTACGTATGAATCATTGTTCGTAGTATCTTTAATTTCGAACTCACTCATCATCGTTTGCTTGTACAAGAAGTAGGTGATTTCGTTATGTGGATTAATCAAAGCATTTAAGTCAGCTGAAAACGAAGCAGACGTCTTATCAATTCCGCTGTAGTAGCTACCAATATTCTCACCCAAACTCGAAACATCACCTATCAAAGGAGAAGCTGTCAAGTAATTTTCGAATCCTCCTTGACCGTTGAATGAATACACAGCGAAGTGGTAATCTTGATTAGCGATCACTCCTCTAGGAGTAAAAGACGTTCCAGGTCCCATGTAAGCAACACGTGCATCACCTACAACATCACCACGAAGGTAAGTAGTTCCATCTGTCGGAACACCTGTAATTGCGCTTCCTTCTTTCCAAAGCACCAAGTAGTTCGCAGCTCCTGTACCAGCCGTGTATTGTCCACCTACGCTGTAAGCCTCAACAACTGGGAATGTTAATCCAGATGGATTCGCACTTGGCTCAGTTGCCAAGTTATCCGTTCCAACTCCTTCAAAACTGATTACGTATGGGTTTTCATCTGAATCGTTGTTACCAATCGAAATACTTGCGAATTTCGATCCTCCAGTAGCTGGAGTAAAGTTAACCGTGTATGGGTTGTTCGACCCCGCTGCAACAGAACCTGCAACAATGTTTGATGAAAAATCTCCCGCATCTGGTCCTGAAAAAGAAGCACCTGTAATGGTCAATGGGTTTGATCCTGTATTCTCGATGGTAACAGAAACACTTGCAGAGTTTCCAATGAAATAAGATCCACCATCAAAAACAGTCGTCCCGTTCACTAAAACGTTGATCTCTTCAGAAGGTGCAACGTAAGGGATGATATCGTTCAAATCGCGTGGTACAACCTGATAGTTTGCGTTGAACTGCCCCATCAAACCAACTAATGAAACTGCTCCAGTCGGGATCGGAGAACCTGCGATGTTCGTACTTCCGTTGACACGGACATCAAGCGTATTTGTCCCATCAGTTACTTGAACTGTGGAGCTCGTGCTAGCAAAGACTCCAGTTTGAACGAATGTTACGTTATCCAATTGGATCAATTGTCCTTCAAGCGATTCACCCGCCGAAGGAATTGAGATTTGGAACGGTGTTGGTTGAACCACTGCTTGGCCGTGCACAACTACTGCTCCTGCTGGAGAAATCTCCAACAATCCAGCGAATTCAATTAATGGGCCTGAAACTGAAATTGAGTCACCTCTGTTCACTCCATTCAAGGCATTACCGTATGCTGCGAGTCCAGCTGTTCCATCTTGCACATAACGGATAGGACCTAATTCCGATCCATTTGTCACAACTCCAGAAATCGTAACAGTCTGCCCAATTCCGAAGGTACGAGCATCAGCGATGTCCGTTTGAGCGTTTGCACTGAACCCGAAGGCCGCACAAATTGCTACTAGTAGAGATTTTTTCATCATTTTCATTTTTTTGTTAAAGTCGAAACTATTGTTTCGAGGTCTTGATCAGTTTGTTAACTGATCGGCTTATTTGTTATTTTCACTTTTGGTGAATTCACCGATTGTTTTTTTTTAAAATTCGAATCCTATGGATACATTAAATCGTATTCCTTGTCCAACAAAAACAGCGGCAGAACCTGCATCAAATCCTGATCCCACGAAGTTGTTTCTCGCATCAGAAATATAGAAGGAGTTCAATGCATTGAATACGTTCGCGCGGAAATTCAAGGCACTGTTTTCCATTTTTAAGCGATATCCGGCGTGGATACTCATCAATCCATAACTTGGAATTTGCCAGGAATCTTTTCCTGTTAATTCGTCGAATGGAACAATGTTCCCACTGTTATCAATGTATTGCGTTTCTGGATCAGAAGGATCAAGTGGCGTATACAGCTCGTTATCTGGAACAGAAAGACTATTCGGCTCGAAGTTACTATAGTAACGATCGAAGAATGTGTATTTAATTTTGATGTATCCCGTTTTTAGGAATGACCAACGAAGACTTGCCGCATAGGTTGATTGCGCAGAATTCCCTACGTGTACCCCATTTGCAAAGAAAGTAACCGAGTCTCCACCAGGAACGAAAACGGTCTCACTTGATTGCCATTTCCAATCACCAATACTCACCATTCCTTCGAACGTCAATGTTTTCGACATTCTATAGGCGAAATCAAGTTCACCTCCCATGTGCAACGCATCCATTCCTGGAACGTTCACAGAAACAGTTTCCAATGGGTCGTTCGGATCTGGAACCGTCAATCCAAATGGCAATGGACGGTTTTCCCATCTTGTATAGTATCCATTTAGGTTGGCACTAAACTTTTTAGTTTGGAAACCATACCCTAATTCAAACGCGATAATATTTTCATTCAAAATAGTATCGAAGTTCCTGTTACGTGTGTTATCGACAACATTTGAAAATTGTGGAGTTCTACTCAAGTAACCAACATTGGCGAACACATTCATTTGTTCGTTGATGTTGTAGTTCGCTCCTGTTTTGAAGGTAGCTCCCATCTTCGAAACCCAATCCGTTTGGTTGTCACGAACTCCATCAGAGTTGTGATCATATGTTTCGCCGTTGTAGGTAATTGTATCTCCGTATCCCATTTCAAGGATCGTATCAGAGAGGACTAACTGTCTTTTAGCCATGCGATCAACTCCTTTGTAGAAATTCGCAACCGTTGAGATATTCAAGAAAGTCGACCACCGTCCTTTCGAATATTCCGCTTGTCCAAATCCACCTGCCCACTGCACGATTCCATCACGGTCGTTATGGTATGGCTGACGGCCAATTTTGTCTCCAACTACTTTCATCGGAGTCTCAGCGTTCAAATCTTGAGAGTTCACGAAGTAATCTCCTCCGAGCAAATCTGTAATTACGTAGTAGTGCTCTCCTTTGTAGAATCGGTAATCCAACCCTCCAGCGAATTGCAAGTTTGGATTCATTTTGTAGTCAAATTGCGAGAGTCCTCCCACCCAGAAGTGATTGTTTCTTGCCGCAGCTAATACTTGAGACGACTTCAATTGAGTCGGGTGATATGCGGCATCTGCCGTCGAATACGTTTGTCCGAAAAGCGTCTTATATTGATTGTTGTACACAATTGTATCCCAATCTACTTGCCCATTCTCATCATAAATGATAGAAGAACTAGAGTTAAAGTAACGCTCGCCTCCTCCTTGACCGATTGACACATACGCCATGTTCGACCAAGAGAGTTTTTTGTTCACCTTCCAGAAATCTTTCAAGGTGATTTGTGGTTTGTGGTAGAAGTTTCTCCGTTCGTTCTGGATTACTTGTTCGCCGTTCACTGTGCGGTATCCCCAGTGCTGATTGAAGCGCAATCCACGATCGCGAATTGATCCAAATGTCGAATCAGGAATCCCGAGAGTTGTGGCGTAATCCGTACTCCAGTATTCCACAGGCTGACTGAATGAACGTTGTCCGTGTTGCTGCGGTGCACCGAATCCACTCAATGAAACTACGTGGTTCTTGATGCGTTTCTGAACTTTCAAGTAGTAGAATCCTCCTTGAGTCATCAATCCATCTACCCATCCGTTTCCTTGTTTGTATGATCCAGAGAACAACACTCCCCAACCATTTTTCAAAGCTCCAGACTTGTATGACAGTGAAGTACGTAGGAAGTTTCCTGCTCCGTACTCCTGACGCACTTTGACTACTCTTTTTCCACCTGTAGACAGGGTAATGATATTCATCGTTCCACCTACAGAGGGCATTGCCAATTTTGTCGCTCCTAAACCACGTTGCAATTGAATCTGAGAAGTAATTTGATCTAAACCAAACCAGTTCGACCAGTAAACTGCTCCGTTCTCCATGTCATTCACTGGAACTCCATCGATCATTACCCCAACGTTTCTTTGGTCGAAACCTCTAATGGTCACACGGGCGTCACCGTCTCCTCCACCTTGTTGCGTTGCATGGACACCTGGCTTTGAATTCATGATCATTGGAAGATCCTGAGACCCTAATTCCTCAGCAATCTCTTTCGTTCCGATATTTGATACTGCTACTGGCGTTTTTCTATCTTTCACCAATTGTGCAATTACTTCAACTTCTTCCTGCTCTAAGGTTTTCCCGTGAAAAACATCGAATGTGAAGGGGTTTTTATCCACTTCAAACTCCACCGTCATGCTATCTACATTGTACCCAGAAATGAGCATTTTGTAATTACCAAAAGGAACATCTTCAATCTTATACTTTCCATAATCATCAGTATAAGCTCTAAGTGGTGTGTCAGCAGGTTTCAATTCAACCTTTACCCCTGGCATTGTTTCCCCATTCGAATTTGAAGTGACCACTCCAGATACTGTTGCATTTTGAGCACTTGAAGCGAAAACAAAAAAGAATGCGAAAATTGATACAATCGATTTCATACAAAAATTGGCTTTTCATGAAAAGAGGCCGAAAATTTCGACCTCTTTCATTGTTTTAATTCTGTAATTATTTAACGATTACTCGTTTTGTAATTTCGTTTCCTAAGGAATCTTTCATTTTCACAAAGTAGACTCCTCTCTTTGCTCCTAGATCGAAAGATAAAACAGCGCTTGAATTATTCTTAACTGTAGAAATTGTTTGCCCTAAAGCATTTACAACAACTACGTTTCCGTAAGCACCTTTCACGTAGAATGTTCCGTTTGTAGGATTAGGGAATACTGATACTTTCTCAGCTATCAATTCATCAGTTGAAGCAGGAGTACATCCACAAGCGTGTTCACCAAGGCTAGACCAATTACCATATTGCTGCCCACCGATATCAATAAGCGCTGGAATTGAATCATACTCTGCTAATGCATCAAAGAAAGAAATCGCTGGATTCGTTTCTCCCTTCATAATTGTTGATTTACGGATCAATGAGTGATCTTTTGTCACAACTACACCTGCTCCAGTATAAGGGAAATCTGTTGACCATCCATCACCTGGATCTTCACCAATCTTTCCGAAAATATCTACAACAACTGCAGCTCCTGGGTTTGCTGCATCACCTTTTGCCAAGGCAACAGCATCGTTTCCGTTCCAGTAAAATGTATTAGATATTGCATATTCTGGGCTATAGAATGCATCAGCACGTGCTTGCAAAGAATCCCAAACTGGAATATCTTGAGCTGTTCCGTTCGGATCTAATTTTTCAAGTACACCAACATGTACATCGTAAGCTCCAATTGTTCCTGACAATTGTACCGCGCTTTGCGCAGATGCTGAAGTCGCACCATTTCCGTAACGAATAACAATGTATTCGCTCAAATCAATATCAGCACCTGTAGGATTATAAATTTCCAATGCTTTGTTGTTTCCAACTCCTTCAACATACTCTGAAATGAATAAATCCGAGCAATCTTGGGCGTATGTCATAGTCGCCATGATTGTTCCGATAAATAGTAATGTTCTTTTCATAGGGTATTATATTATATATTGTTGTTTACTGAATTAAGAGACGAAGGCGCTAATCAATGCGTTGGGTCTAATTTCCTTCTTAAAAGATCTCGAAGCTACCTGTTCAATTTTACACTTTCTCTCATTTCATACTATCGTGGTTTAAGCACATTCTTGCCTCAAGGATAACACGACAGTATTCGAGTACAAAAATAGGTCATTTTGAGTATTGATTCATTACGAAATTATTAACAAATCGAATTCTTTATTCATAGTTAATCGGTTAAGTAAGATCTGTTACCCCTGATTATTCGAAATACAATCCCTATTTTTAGCTCACTAATTTAAAATGTGTACATGAAGTTTTCACGTCGGAGTTTATTGCTCCTTTTTATCACCATTTCCTCATTTTCATGGGGACAAGAAATAACAGTAGAAGAAATTTGGAAGAACTATTCATTCTTTGGAAGTTCTGTTGATGGTTTTCGTTCCATGAATGATGGGAATTATTTTTCACGAATCTCAAAAACTGGGATTACCAAGCATTCATTTACTGACACCGAAGGAAGTGGAGAAGTTCTTATTCCCGGAAGCGCTTTATCTTCGATTCGAATGGACGATTACGCGTTCAATAGTGATGAGACAAAAGCGTTGATCACCACAAACACACGTTCTATATATAGAAGAAGTTATTCAGCAGTGTATTATTTATACGATCTGGAAACAAAGGAACTTCAACCTTTGGATAATACACGCACTCCTCAGACGCTTGCGGAATACTCTCCAGATGGAAAAAAGGTGTCATTCATCTACAAAAACAACTTATACGTGAAGGATATTGCTTCGGGTAAAGTTAAGCAGCTCACAAAAGATGGTGAGCGAAACAAAATAATTAATGGTACTACTGATTGGGTATACGAAGAAGAATTCAGCTTAACCAAAGGGTATGGCTGGTCTCCTGATAGCAAGTACATCTCTTTCCTGAAGTTCAATGAAAGCGAAGTACGCGAGTTCACCATGACCTACTTCAATACACTGTATCCAGACCTGTATACCTTTAAATATCCAAAAGCGGGAGAGGAAAACTCAACTGTAAAGGCATATATGGTCAAGGCCAAAGGAGGAAAAGCGAAAGAAATTGACTTGGGTACCTACGAATATGTTCCCAGAATGAAATGGTCAACGACTGCCAATCAGCTGGTTATTCAGACAATGAACCGCCATCAAAGCTCATTGAAGTATCATTTAGTGGATATGACATCCAAAAAAATGAAGGTATCGCAATTCTATGAGGAAAAATCTGACACCTATATAGATGTTGATGACAACTTACTCATCTTAAAAGATGGAAAATCAATTCTTAGGGCAAGTGAATCGAATGGATACAATCACCTGTACTTACTTGGATTTGATGGGAAATCTCGCCAAATCACCTCTGGAAACTGGGACGTGATTGAGTTCTTAGGAATTGATCAGGAATCGAATACTGTTTATTATTCATCCGCTGAAAAAGGTGCAATTCACAAAGGAATTTATAAGATTGGTTTAGATGGATCAACTAAAACGAGCATCAGTTCAGAAGAAGGACACAACGATGCGGAGTTCTCAAATGGAATGAAGTACTTCATCAAAACATACTCAAACGCAAATACGCCTGCTGTTTTCTCACTTTGTGACAATACTGGAAAAGAGATTTCAGTACTGGAGAATAATAGCGATTTGAACGATCGACTTTCGAACTACGCACTTTCCAAAAAAGAGTTTGTTAAGTTCAAAGGACACAGTGAAGAGCTCAACGGATGGATGATCAAACCTGCAGATTTTGATCCTTCTAAAAAATACCCAGTATACGTGAATATCTATTGCGGACCTGGACATAATACCGTTTCTGACAGCTGGGATGGCTCTGGATATGCCTATCACCAACTTCTTGCTCAAAAAGGATATATCGTAGTATCTGTGGATCCAAGAGGAACCATGTATCGAGGAACAAAATTTAAAAAGTCGACCTATCTTGAACTTGGTAAATTAGAAACAGAAGATTTGATCGCAGTTGCGAAAGAACTTCAGACCTACGATTACGTAGCTGCCGACCGCATTGGAATTATGGGATGGAGTTATGGAGGTTTCATGACTTCTCTGGCCATGACGAAAGGTGCTGACTACTTCAAAATGGGAATCGCTGTTGCTCCAGTTACCAATTGGAGATACTATGATAACATCTATACAGAGCGTTTCATGCGCACACCAGCCGAAAACGAAAATGGGTACGATCAGAATTCACCGATTAACTTCGTGGATCAGCTAAAAGGAAACTATTTACTGATTCATGGTTCTGGAGACGACAATGTACATTATCAAAACACCATGGAAATGATCAACGCGATGGTAAAAGCGGATAAACAATTTGATCTATTCATCTATCCAAACAAAAATCATGGAATTTATGGAGGGAATACCAGAAACCACCTATACAATATGATGCTGGATTATACATTAAAAAACCTTTGATTTATCATAAATTAAATTTTACACTTCTGGTTGATAGATTGGAAATGAAGTGTTAATTTAGACGATTGAAGAAAATTAATATAAATCACCGACGACAAGAATGAGCGAAATTGCGAAATTAGAGTTAGATGGTAACAACTATGAGTTACCGATAATTGAAGGAACAGAGAACGAAAAAGGAATAGATATTAGCAAATTGCGTGGTGGTACTGGAGGGTACATCACGATTGATCCTGGATACAAAAATACAGGTAGTACGAAAAGTGCTATTACATTTTTGGATGGTGAAAAAGGTATTCTGCGCTATCGTGGATATCCAATCGAGCAATTGGCAGATAAAGCATCTTTCCTTGAAGTAGCGTATTTGTTGATCGAAGGTGAACTTCCTACTCAAGCAGAACTCGATGATTTCAAAGAAAGCATTACAAAACATACCTTGGTTCATGAAGACATGAAGCAGTTTTTCGAAGCATACCCAGCAAAAGCTCACCCAATGGGAGTTCTTGCATCGATGGTTTGCTCGCTTTCAACATTTTATCCTGAGTCATTAGACCCTAATCGTGGAGGAGATGCACGTGATTTGACGATTCATCGTTTGATCGCAAAGTTGCCGACATTGGCTGCGTGGTCTCATAAAAATGCAATGCGTCATCCATTTATGTATCCAAAAAATGATTTGGATTACGGTGCGAACTTTTTGCACATGATGTTCGCTATGCCAACTGAAGACTACCAACCAGATCCAGTTGTTGTAACTGCATTGAATACCTTATTGATCCTTCATGCTGATCACGAACAAAACTGTTCTGCCTCTACGGTAAGAATCGTTGGTTCGTCTCATGCCAACTTATACGCATCTATCTCAGCAGGTATCGCTGCACTTTGGGGACCACTTCACGGTGGAGCTAACCAAGCAGTGATTGAAATGTTGGAGCAGATTCAAAACGATGGCGGAGATGTTGATAAGTGGGTAGCGAAAGCGAAGGACAAAAACGATTCATTCCGTTTAATGGGATTCGGACACCGCGTAGACAAGAGCTTCGATCCACGTGCTACGATTATTAAAAAGGCATGTGAGGATGTATTGGCGAAGATGGGAATGGATGATCCTATGTTGGCGATTGCAAAGCGTCTTGAGCAGGTAGCATTGGAAGATGAGTACT
>JBGCDF010000503.1:0-3305 GCA_045105095.1 Crocinitomicaceae bacterium
GCCCTATCACTTCCATCGATTGAAACCGCATAAATGGGATCGATTTATTGATTTGACGTCTGATGATCGCGATGCGCGTACGATTTTGAAGTTGTTTTTGAGGAAGAATACGAAGCATGAGGTGGTACACGTGTAACTAACCATTTTACTTCATGAAAAAAACTACTTTTGTACTATCATGAAGCAGTTAGCCCTTTCCATACTATTCCTCTCTTTTTGCGTTATTGAATCTTTTGCTCAAGATGAACTCTTGTTCGATTGGGTACAAATAGCTATTGGCAACAGTTTCTCGGAAAGCACCAGTATAGATATCGATAACGAATCCAATTATTATCATTGTGGGAAAATTGGAAATAATGGTCAAACCGACTTTTCTCTAAGCGATTCTAGCTCCCAGTTTAACCATGGGTATATCGCGAAGATGAGTGCAAATGGTGAATTCCTTTGGGGGAAAACGTTTATCGGAACCAACAATCTCTACCATACACCTTACATGAAAGAAATTAAGGTGCTTCATTCTGGAGATATTATTTGTATCGCGGAGTTTACAGGGACCATTGATTTTGATCCATCCCAAGATACCTTTGAGTTAAGTGCAAGTGGTGGAACGAACGCTGTGATTCTCAAATTCACTTCGGATGGAGACTTCGTTTGGGCAAAGCAGATCAAAGGCTCAAACAACACTAGTATATCTAACTGTTATGTTCGAGGTTTGGATATCGATCAGGATGATAATATCTACATTTCTGGACAATATATGGGTCGATTTGATTTCGATCCTGGACCAGACTCAACAATCCTAGTTACCTCTACTAACATGATCAGTAGAGCTGGTTACCTCTTAAAACTCAATAATGATGGGGAATTTCAGTGGGTCAACGATTTAAATGGGCCGGGCGATGACGACCTGTTAGGAGTTGCGGTAGATTTGAATAATGACCTCATTACTACTGGATATTTCTACGATTCCATTCGTCTTATAAGCATTTATCTAGATACAGTTTTAACTTCTGATTGGTTCCCAGTCTATCATAAACTTATTATAAAGTACGACAGTGATGGGGAAGCTTTATGGATTCGACGTATTGCGACAGCAAATCTCAACGTGAAAGAAATAAGTATCGACGCTCAAAATAATTTCACGCTCGTTGGAAGTTTTCAAAATAAAATGTGGTTCGAACCTCCTGTTGATACCTTGTACGCTCAGGGAGGAAGCGATGGATTTATTGCCAATTTTAACGAAAATGGTGACGTAAATTGGGCACATAGTATTGGGGGAATCACTTCTGATATAATAACCTCGGTTGAACATCGTGAAAACGGAAATCACCTTATTGCCGTTCGCACTGCATATGATTCCATCTTTTTTGATTCTACACTCTTTAGTGTAGATTACTTTAATGGCATCTTAGTACTCAATGAATTTGGCGAACTCGTGACGGACATTCCATTCAAAGAAGGTGGAATTACTATGAATGATATTCAACTCGATTCTCAGGGTGGATTAATTAGTGTTGGGAAATGTAACTCTGGGCCTTTCTGGCCTCTGGATTTCGACCCTAACCCTGATTCGGAGTACTTCTCTAGTGAGGAAGGTTTAGGAGCATTTGTACATAAAATGACATTAATTGACTATCCAGAATCGACAGATGAACTTCTCATCTACCCTAATCCATCCAATGGATTTGCACAAATTTTCTATGAAAATTATAAGTCACCTGTCAACGTATTTGTTTACGATTATTCAGGAAGAATAATTAAAGAATTTCAATTAAACGAAAAACTGAATGAGGTCGACCTATCAGGGCTAGCAGTTGGGATCCATCTTATTCTCTTCGAAACCGAAGACGGTTCTTTAGTTAAGAAATTCATGAAGTTCTGATACGCTTGAATCAACTCCTCCTTATCAGAGAATCAACGTAAAACTGTTACGTGCCCAACTCGTTCGTACACTTCATCCGTATTAAGATCACCTACTTTCAATGTCCATGTGTACATCCCATCGGGAACGATTTGCCCATTATAGGTTCCATCCCAAGGAACTTCGACATTAAAGGACTGCCAAATGAGTTCGCCCCAACGATTGTAGATATTGATTTCAACATCGAACACATCCAAACCAACAAGATGCATCTTCCAGGTTTGATTGAACTCATCACCATCAGGTGTAAAAGCATTTGGAGCGAGAACTAATATGCCTTCTTCAACTTCCAGGAAACGCGTTGTACTGTCAATGCATCCATGAATGTTTTCTACTTCAAGGTTGATTTCCTGACTCCCAAAACTTCCCGCATAGTTCTGTGTCGGATTTTGATCTGAACTGGTAGTATTTCCGAATGTCCAGTTCCAACTAATGGCATCATTGGAAGATAAATCGATGAATTGAACGTTCGGATTGAAAGTCGTCGCTACTTCAGGAGTGAAGCTAAAATCAGCAATTGGGCTATCATGAATGGTAATGTAATCTATTTCTGTCAGCGTATCCGAGCAACCATTCGGGCTGTCCACAACCAAGCTTATCGTATAGAATCCAGGACTTATGTACTGATGAGTAACAGCATCTCCAGATCCTATGGAATTATCTCCAAAATCCCATGATGCTAGCGTACCCGCAGGAGTTGACGTATTCTGAAAACTAAAATCAACAACTGGACGAACACATGCTTCATTCTCGTTCACCGTGAAACTAGCAATCGGAGTCTCCAATGAGGTAATGGTTAAATTATCACTGAGGGAACACCCATTTGCATCCAAGACGGTTACAGTGTACGTTTCGGTTTGCGTAATGGTAATATCCGTAGGATTCTGTGCTTGCCCCTGACTGTTTACCCAATTGAACGAATAATTCGGAGTTGCGCCCGATGCTAAAGCACTCAATGTGAAAAGGTCGCCCTCGCAAATGCAAGCATCAACCGTGGAAAGTGTAAGTGCCGATGGTTCTTGTATAGAAACAGAAACCGTTTCAGAGCATCCACCAGAGGATGTTATCGTAACATCATGACTACCGGGAGGCAAATTAGTGGCTATTTCCGTTGTCTGATTGTTTGCTGATCCTCCCCATTGATACGTGTACACAGATAATGGATTCGGGCCCAGTGCAATTGCTTCTCCATCATTAAAGCCAAAGCAAGAGATATCATTCACAACACTTGCACTCACGACGAACGGGTCATTCAAAATATCATAGCTCAGTGTTGAATCGCACCCAGCGGCATCAAAAATTGTGATGGAATAATTCCCTGATGGCAAGCCATTTGAAAAGTTATCCGGAACCGAACCAGCTCCCCAATCGAAAGAATAGGGTG
>JBGCDF010000504.1:0-4258 GCA_045105095.1 Crocinitomicaceae bacterium
GGGAACCATGCTCATGTCAAGTCCGGCGTTGATCGCCATGGCAATCGCCTCACTTTGGTCGGCGGCAACATTGTGAACGGTCTCAAGCATGAGAAAATCTTCCCAATCAGAAACAGTAAATCCTTTGAAGCCCCATTCTTCCTTTAATAAGTCAGTTAATAGCGCTTTGTTCACGTGTCCTGGAATTCCATTTACATCCCCGCTGTTGATCATGAGCGTCATCGCACCTGCATCAATTGATTGCTTAAATGGAGGGAGATAGAGTTCTGTCATAAATTTCTGCGGAATCCAAGCTGGTGTTCGATCTCTACCAGATTGCGGCATGCTATATCCGACAAAGTGCTTCAAACAAGATGCTACATGGTTGTTGTCAAGAAACTGATAGTTCGATCCCTGATACCCCATAATGATACTTTCTCCCAATTCGCCCGCCAGATAAGGATCTTCTCCAAGTGTCTCAAAGAATCTTGACCAAAGAGGTTGCCTTCCCAAATCCAATACGGGTGAAAAATTCCAACGAAGTCCGGTTTTACGCATTTCGTACGCTGTTATTTCACCAAAGGTGTATGAAAGATCATTGTTCCAAGTCGCAGCCAATCCGATTTCCTGTGGGAACAAAGTTGCGCCTACCGTATAATTCACTCCATGAATAGCATCAATTCCATAAATGATGGGAACATTGATTTTCTTATTCAACCATGCATTATTCACTCTTGGAAGCAGGTTGTCCCATTCATCTTGATTCAAGGTATGCGAACTTACGTTTAGTATTGAACCTATCCGGTATTCACATAGCGCTTCATTGAATTTATCTGGATCAAATTGAATCGGCTCAAGTAATTTACCCGATTCATCCCTTGCCAAAATTGCATCTAAGGTAATTTGACAGGTCTGACCGACTTTTTCTATCAGGGTCAGTTCGGAAATAATCTTATCGATTTTCTGTTCTGTTTTATCATCAAGCTCAAATCGTTGCTGACTGAAAACGGAAAGATGTGTAAGAGCGAATAGGGTAAGAATGATATAAACTTTCATAGGCGAACTTGTATGTGATGATACGAAGTTATCTATTTATTGTCAAAAATACAATATCTACTTCAATTACCTCAACTTCTTAATTTAGGAAGAGGGTGTGAGTATGTTGATTAATAGGTGTTTAAATGCTGGATATCACCCTTTCCTGAAGCATATTGTTGATGCGTTTGTTAGTGGAATTGGCTATTTTTAGGTAGGTCTGAAACTCTTCAATAGTGAGCTGCCCAATGATCATTCCGCGAAGTTCCGTTTTGAACTGTTGATTCTTCCCAAAGACGCTACTGACAATTTCTTTCTTTTTGAATCCTGAAAGTCCTTCAAGGCGGATCTTCATTTTAATTAGATAGTTCTCGAAGTACGCTAGAATAATATCATGCTGCATCTTGATGATCGGTCGCAATACCTCATTTTGAAAGCGCTCTTCCGTCGAAGCATTTTCTTGTGATCCAATAGTTGAGATCATGGGACGAAGTGATTCTTTTGTACAGCTCATTTGTATTGAATGGATTATCGTTCGTACGTTCTTCTTTCGCCGAGAAGATAGAAAAAGATTCCTAATGCTCACTGACTAGTCCTCAAATCCGAGTGAATAATCTCTTTCAACCTTCGCGATTCGCACTTGATATTTCTCATACCAGATAGTATTTCCCTTTCTCTGAGCAGATTGATGCTCGGTATTCGCTTTCCACTGTTTAATAGATTTAAGGTCTTTCCAATAAGAAACGGTGATACCTATTTCGTTTCTCGCACTTTCAATTCCGAGATAGCCATCTTGATCTTTAGCTAGTGACGCTATTTTGTCCGCCGTTTCAGAATACCCTTCGTGATTGTCCTTCAAGGTAGAAGTGAAAATAACAGCGTAGTAGGGTGGTTTTGGAGTGTTTGCAATCATGTGAATCAGATGAGGGTTAAATTTAACTAATTCTTAAAACTTGGTAAACTTTTGTCTACCTTAGAACTGGACTTAATTTTAAATGCATGGCGGATTACAAAGCAGTTGAAGCATCACAAGTGAACATGAGTTTACTGATGACTCCGACGCACTCGAATTTCAGTGGGAAAATACACGGAGGCTACATTTTAGGACTGATGGATCAAATTGCCTACATGTGCGCGGCGAAACATTCGGGAAATTATTGCGTTACGGCTTCTGTAAACCGTGTCGATTTTTTGAATCCTGTTGATGTTGGCCAAATGCTTCATTTAAAGGCCTCGATTAATTATACAGGAAGTACTTCCATGGTTGTAGGGTTGCACGTAGAGTCTGAGGATATTCGAACAGGAGAAATAAAGCATTGCAATTCCTCTTATTTTACCATGGTCGCTAAGTCGGAAGAAGGAAAGAGCGTGAAAGTCCCAGGCTTGATTTTAGATTCTGAAGAGAAGGTGAGACGCTTTACTCGAGCAATTGAGCGTCAGAGGCATAAAGAATTGAGAGAGGAAAGCTTTAACCCTGAAGAATTTAAAGTACAGGATTATATTCAACTCTTGATCGGTCATAACCTCGACCTTCAGCTTTAAGGCAAAAGGCCGTCCAACTTGAACGACCTTTTGATAGTATCTCGGAATAACTAAGCGATGAAATACTCATCAGAGTTACTTAGACTGCAGTAAACACCTATTAAAATTTACCATTTTCGTTCATCCATTCTGTTTCAGCTGGAATCGGTTGAATTACATCCCAATGTTCCACTATTTGTCCATTTTCAAGACGGAACAGGTCGTAGTAAGCTACATGGTCTCCTGGTGCTTTACCGAATTTACCTTCACTCATGGTGAGTACGAAGTTTCCTTCTCCCAATACCTTGTGTACTTTGTCATACACCATCACCATGTCATTTTCAGCAAAGTATGCAAGCGCTGCGCCTAATCCATCCAATCCATCGGCAACCGCTGAATTGTGTTGAATGTAATTCTCAGGATTGACAAGAGTAGTTAGGTTATCCATTTTACCATTTAACAATACTTCATCAATGAATTGTTGAACGACTTCCTTGTTGGATTCTGTCTTATCGAGTTCCGTCAATTCCGTTGCACCATCTAATTGTGTTCTACCACTTGGGTTTGAAGTAGTGATATCCGCTAAGTTGTCCCAATGCTCCACGATTTTTCCATCTTCAAATCGGAAAACATCAAATCCGACTTTAGGTCCGAAGAAATCATATTCAGTATGCGTGAATGCAAAATCTCCATCTTGGAATGAGCGTATCACATTTGCCTTAAATCCTCCTTCAGGAGCGTTCTGTAACACAGCGCCAAACCCTTCCAAACCGTCGGCTACAGCAAGGTTGTGTTGAGTGTAGCTTTCGGCATTGATGTAAGCGATAGCGGACTTATCTCCTGTTTCTAAACTTGTCAGTACTGCGACTGCTTTTTCTTTGTTCGATAATTGTTCCATTTTTACTTCTTCTTTTGTTTCTGTTTCACTGTTTTCTTTTGTTTCTGCCTCACCGCATGAGCTAATTGCCATTCCAAGGATGAGTGTACCTACTAAGTATTTCATTTCATATGTTTTGTTCGATACAAAGGTGAGGTCCAAACAGCGATTTGGAAAGATGAAAAAAAGATAAAAAATGGTTAAAATCGAACCTGAACGATTATTTAACGTTGTTTTTAAAGGAATTAGGGGTTAATCCTGTCTTCTTCTTGAAGTACTTTGTGAAATTTGTTGGGTCGTCAAACCCTAGTTTGTAGGCAAGTTCAGAACTTTTAATTTCCGAATTGATGAGGCTCCGTTTTGCCTGAAGAATGATAAAGTCATCTATCACATTTTTCGCGGTCTTATTGATGACCTCTTTACAAACTACATTGAGGTGTTTGTAGGTAATAGCCAATTCGCGGGCATAGAATTGAGCACTGCGTTGTGCAGAGAAATGTTCTTCTATCAACGAAGTGAAGCGCTTGAAGAGTACAATTTTCGAATCGTCTAGTTCGCGAGTTGATTGTTTCTGTTTGACTTCTTCCAATTTTGAGATCAATATGGCAAACAAGGATTCAAGGATGACTTTTTTATTGAAAGGACGGTTATTCTTGTACTCAAGATTCAATAACTGAAAATAAGTTAGAAAGTCAGAATCGTCGGCAATATCAACTGCTGGAGATAGTAATTCAGGGTTAAACAGTCTGAAAACGAATTCCTTCGGCAGTGTCCTGAGACATTCTACAAAGTACGTTTCCGTGAAAATCAGACAGAAGCCATCTAAATTACTATCTAAGTCGAAAG
>JBGCDF010000505.1:0-26548 GCA_045105095.1 Crocinitomicaceae bacterium
GCACTACCACAAGTGTCACAAACCGCTGCGCGGCACAAAGCGTTGTGTCTTGACAATGTCAAGTTGTGTCCTCTGTGGTGAAAAAAGAAAAAATGTAGGAGTGCTAAATCTACGGCAGTGCATTCCTCCCCAACTTTTGACGTTGACCCAGAATCACTGCGTAATATACAAGGGAGATCTCAATTTAAAGCAACGGGAAGAGTTTCAGAATCGACAGAACCAGTAGCTTGGGCTATTGGCGAACCAACTAAATTTCTTCGTGTGTCACGAAGTGACTTGTGTACTTTGTGGTCAAAAAAATCAACAGAGAAGTATGTAACATAGCTCAACGTATATGTTCCATTCATTCCTTTGCGTCTTTGCGCCCTTAGCGGTTGTCAAAACAAAGCTTCACAAAGGTGTAAAGCATGTTGTGTAATAATCTTACTTCTCAAGTACCCTATACAATACCGGTCTACTCGGCGACGCATCATTTTGAAAGGGTGCCATCTGAATTTCTAGAATGTATTCTCCATCCTCAATAGAATTGTCCACAAAGATCATCTCAGTAATCGTTCGCTTGAAATTAGGTCGTTGCGGAACCTCCCAAAACGCATGATGAAATATCAATTCGCCATCATCACTTTCTCTGTCAACTGAAGGAAGGTCGATTAGCAGATGATCAATACTAGCTTCCAAAAGCTTTTCAACGCAACGTACGTCGAAATACGGTGGGTTTGTATCGGAGTAGTTCGTATGAAGTTTGGTTCCATCATTTGGAAGACTTCGAACAATCAAGGCTTCGCCTTCAAAACCATCTAATTTGATTTGATTCGGCTCAATAATGAAATCAACATCACCATTTTCTCGCATTACTCGCTTCGGGAGGATAGAAACTAATTTAGCCTTAAAGAAGAAATTCGTGAGAACGTTGTTGACCGAATGTACCTCTCTGGTAATGTGTCCGAGGCATTCAGTATGAGTACCATGACCATGTGGATTAAACGTGATGTCCCTGAAATTCACTGCCCCACCTTCCTTTACTGAACCCGTATAATGTTCTGTTCGAACAGGTTCCATCGTAGGTGGATTCACGTACCAGGCTCTTGGGTTTTCCTCAGAAGGGGAAAGGGCAATAGAGATGTCCAGTGGTTGTGTCGTGTCGATGTAATGGCTTTCGTCGATGTAGAATTTCATTGCGTCGAAGATACGGTTTTAGCCCGAACTGCAAATGCTTAGCAATTCAATAATCCGAGAGAAAATCACCCTAACTTTATTTACCATGGTAAATTAATCGTATATTTGTCAAAACTTAAATCAGAAAAATGAAAAAATTTGGAATCTTTTTTCTAGCAGCAGGAGCATTGTCGCTAGGAGCATGTACAGAAGCATCAACAGATGAGGAAACAGTAAATGAAGAAGTAGAGGTGATGACATACAACCTTGACGGAGACAACTCTACGCTTGGTTGGAAAGGTATGATTAGCGCTGATTACTTCCACACAGGAACGGTTGATTTTAAATCGGGATCAGTTACAATGGAAAATGGTGAATTGACGGGAGGATCGTTTGTTGTTGACATGACTACAATCAATGATACAAGTTTGGAAGATCCAAAATCAGAATATTTATCAGGACACCTTCAAGGGACAATGGTTGACGAGGATCATCCACAAAATTTGTTCTTCAACACACCTAATTTTCCAACTGTAGAAGTGAAATTGGGAGAATACAAAGACGGAAAGTTGTCTACGACTCTTATGGTTGTGGGTAGCGAAATTACTCAGGATGTTCCTGTAGAGCTTTCCTCTGATGAGAACGGAGCTTCTATCAAAGGAAGTTTCACAATGGATTTCTCATCACTAGGAATTCCTGGTTTGTCAGGAGAGGGAGAAGGAGCAGTTTCTCCAATGATCGAATTCGATTTGAACTTGATGCTTACGAAATAAAAGTATCGGTTTTTTGGTAGGATCCCGGCATTCATCGAAAGATGGATCGCCGGGATTTTTGTTTCTTTGTGATATGATTCAAGAGAATATTGACACCGTTATTTTTGATTTCGGAGGAGTGTTAATCAACATTGATTATCACAAAACTATTGACGCATTCAAGGAATTGGGAATTGAAGATTTTGAAGAACGGTATTCTCAAGCCGATCAGACTTCTCTTTTCAATGATTTGGAGATAGGTGAAATTTCGGCTCAGCGATTCATAAACGAATTGCTTCACTTCTTACCTCAGGGAACATCTCCTAACCAAGTCGTTCATGCGTGGAACGCGATGTTATTGGATGTGCCCAAATCGGGAATAGATTTACTTCAAGGTCTCAAGGGTAAGTACCGTTTGTTTCTGTTAAGCAACACGAACGAAATTCATATTCCGAGAGCATTAGTGGAATGGAACAAAACCAGTGACATAGATTTCTATAGTTGTTTCGAGCATGTTTATCTATCGCACGAAATGGGGATGCGAAAGCCGAACGAGGAAATTTTTCAACGCGTTTGTCGTGAGCGAAACATTCAGCCTGAAAATGCTCTGTTCATTGATGATTCGTCTCAGCACATCAAAGGAGCTCAGAAAGCGGGTCTAAATACTGTTCATTTGACTTCTGAGGTCTCACTATTGTCCGTTTTCTCCTGACAAAGCTCTACTAATAATCCCGCCGTTGACTTAGGGTGTAAAAAAGCAATTCGCTTATTGTCGGCACCATCTTTTGGTGTTTGATGAATCAGTTGAAACCCTTCACTAGCAAGACGTTCAAGCTCCGAATCAATATCGTCTACTTCAAATGCAACGTGGTGAAAACCGCCTCTCGATTTGCTTAGAAATTTTGCGATGGCAGAATGTTCATTCGTTGCTTCTAATAATTCAATTTTGGATTCCCCAACCCGAATAAATGCTGTTCGAACACCTTCTGATTCGACGATTTCTTCCTTGTAGCATTCTGAAGAAAATAAGGTCTCGAAGGTTGACAATGATTCTTCGATGCTGTTAACTGCAATTCCTAGATGTTCAATTTTCTTAATCATAAAATGCGGTCATTAAAAAAGCCCTGTCCTGATAACTATCGGGACAGGGCTTCAATCAATAAATATTTTCTTAGTTCTTGATGAACTTCTCATTTACATTGTCAAAGTTGATGTAGTAAACTCCGCGTAACAAGTTCGCACAATTTACTTTTGATCCAACTCCTTTTTTCACGATGTTTCCGTATGCATCATAGATCTCGTAGCGTGTTTGGGCAGGAGCACCATCTGCTGAGAATTTAATTTCGTTTTTCACTTTGGTTGGAGACTTCGATACAGAAGGAGTAGAAGACATAAACTTCACCTCTTTTGAAGGACGTTTCGTTCCTGAATGATCACTTTGAGACACTCGCACTGTGTTCTCTCCTGAGTGCGGAGTTACTTTGAACTGATAATCATTTGGATTCCCAGAACCTTTACCTTCAACTTCACCGATTGCAACCCATTTGTTCCAACGGTATTGCTCGATTACGAAAGGAAGTTTTCCTTGCTCACCAGTCGTCTTCCAATTCAAGTTACCGTCGTTATCAACGTCGATCTTTTCAATCTTGAAAGTAGAACGTGGGAGAAGAACCTCAGGATTCAACACTTTCGGTTTGCAACCATCGTTATGTTCAATAACAATAAATACAGGCTCACCAATTTCAATGTTGAAAAGAGAAAAATCAATTTCGAATGCACCTACACTGGTTCCTCCTGGCATGATATCACCATTTACGGTTACTTTGGTCGCGCAGTATCCAAACCCTTCATCATCCATTGGATTCTGAACATATAAGTTCTTTCCTTGATACGTACCTTCCACAGAAAGTGCTGCCATAGCCGCAATCGACGAGAGACAGACAACCAATAAGAGAATTAATCGTTTCATTTATAAAGAGTTCATAACAGTGTCTTTTTCTAGTAGGGTAGACGTAGTTGAGTGCGGTATTCCTTATTAGAAAGAAGCAAATATAATATGTTTCTCGGAGGGGAACAATATTCTTCGCGAATAATTTCCATCTTTTTACACCTAAAGACATGGATTTTCAACATTTTGTTCAAAATACCACATTCTTTTGCACTTACAACCATTTGTTTATTGGGTAGATTTCCAGAATTTTGTTATTCTTGTATACAACCTTTAAGTTTGGTCTTGAATGAGAAGCATTTATCTGGTATTATTTCTTGCGCTACTTGCTTCATCGTGCAATACCGAAGAAAAACAGCAATTTGAGCATGCTGGTGGTTCATTCTCGCTCGCGCTGAATAATGAACCAGCTACGCATATTCCCAGGAACGTTACCGATTATTACTCTTCAACTGTGTTGATGCAGATCAACGAATGTCTCGTTGGTATGGATCCAAAGACAACGAAGATTGTTCCTAGGCTTGCTAAGAAATGGACGGTTAGTGACAATGGTACTACCTACGAATTCACGCTGAGAGATAACGTATATTTTCACGAACATGAAGTGTTCTCTTCAATGGAAGACCGACTGATGACAACTGATGATGTTATCAAAACCTTTGAAATTGGATGCAAGAAAGATGCGGATGGGAACACTCCTGCAACATATGCGTACATGCTTAAGTCTCTGGTGAAAGGTGCCGATGACTACCACAATGGAAAAGCGAAAACAATTAAAGGGATAACGGCTAAGGGTAACAAGATTAAGTTTGAACTCTTAAACGAAGACCACAACTTCCTCTACAAGTTGGCATACATTACCGCATCGATAGTTTCAAAAAAAATGATCGAAGCAAATGCGGAAGGTGAGGCGATCGGAACTGGACCTTTCAAATATACGAAGTACGAGAAAGGTGAACAGCCAGCAATCATTCTAACGAAGAACGAAGATTATTATCTGAAAGACGATCAAGGAAATGCTCTTCCATACCTTGATAGCTTGGTGTTTTACATTCAAAGTCGAAAGTTGGAGCAACTCGATATGTTCGAAACAGGCAAAACTGATTTGATTGTTGGACTGCCTACGAGTAGAATCACACGCATGCTTGAAGGTAGAATTCAAGACTTTAATTCGAAGCCGCCAAAATTGATTTTGGCAAATAACCCTTTGCTTGAATCGAACTACTATTTCTTCAACATGAACGACCCTCGATTCAAAGATCCTCGTGTTCGAAAGGCCTTTAATTACGCCATCAACAGAGAATCAATTGGTCGGGAAATACTGAGGAATCAATATTCGGAACTTGGGTACTATGGAATTACACCGCCCGTGTCGAAAACGCTTAAAGGCTATGACTTTGATATCATCAAAGAAAAGGGATATACCTATAATCCTGAGTTGGCACGTCAACTTCTGGCAGAAGCAGGGTACCCCAACGGCGAAGGTTTTGGGTCCGTAGAATTGCGCTATAATATTAATGATACACATTCAGCAGTAGCGGATGAGGTCTCAAAACAAGTTTTTCAAGTACTCGGGATTAACATTAATATCGATGGTTCGACGTTCGAACAGTTAAATCTCGATGGGGAGATGGGTGTTGGAGATATCTTCCGAATGGGATGGAGTGCAGATTATCCTCATCCGGAAACCTTCTTGATGAACTTCTATGGTAGGTTTATTCCTGATGATTCAACCGCTCGCTCGTCCATTAACAAGTCACGTTACCGTAATCCAATTTTTGACGATTACTATAGTAAAGCTAGGGAAGCATCAAAAATTACAGATCAGTTGAAGTACTTCAATCAGGCGGAGGTTGCACTTATGGATGATCCACCCATTATTCCATTATGGTATACAGGTGATATTGAAATTACGTACTCGAGAGTTCGAAACTTCCACTTCAATGCCATCAATATCTTCGATTTTACGCGTGTCTATTTAAAAGAATGGACCGAAGAAGAATACGAAAAGCACATGGCTAAAAAGAATAGCTAAAACTCAAAAATCTTACTACGAATGATAACGAAGAAATTACTAACATCGCTTTTCCTCGTGTTGACTTATATGTGTTCAGCGCAACAGCCATCACAAAATGTACGGGGACAAATCATTGACAACGAATCACGTTTCCCCTTATTTGGAGCTCGCATAGATATTTTGACAAGCGATACCGCGTTGATTTTAAGAACGCGTTCTGACGAAGATGGATACTTTTTGATAGAAGATGTACCCGTTGGGAAACACGAATTGGTCGCATCAGTGATGTCCTATGATGTTAATTCTATTACCATCGAAGTGAACTCAGGAAAAGAGTTGATTGTTGAGCTTCCGATGCAACAATCTTTTCAAGAAGAGGAAGAAGTGGTCGTGTCTGGTATCAAGAAAGGTCAAACCATCAACGAAATGGCACTCATTTCGGCGCAACAATTCAGCGTTGAAGAAACGAACAGATACCCAGGATCAAGAATGGATCCTGCGCGTATGGCCTCGAACTTTGCTGGAGTGGGTGGAGCAGATGATTCTAGAAATGATATCGTAATTCGCGGTAATTCTCCATTAGGAGTGGTCTGGAAGGTGGAAGGCGTTGACATCCCAAACCCATCACACTTTGCTATTTCAGGAAGTACGGGAGGTCCTGTTTCTATCCTGAACAACAAATTATTGGCGAACTCGGATTTCTTCATGAGTGCTTTTCCTGCAGAATATGGAAACTCTACATCAGGTGTGTTTGATTTAAAGTTGAGAAACGGGAACAACAAACAACACGAGTTCACAGGCCAGTTTGGATTCCTTGGAACAGAAGTTCTGGCAGAAGGGCCTCTCAACAAAAGTGGAACAGCAAGTTATTTGGCAATGGGTCGTTATTCAACCCTAAGCTTATTCAAGGCCATTGGAATTCAACTAGGAACGGATGCCGTTCCATTATATGGTGACGGAGCCTTTAAGTTAAACTGGCGTTTGAAAAATGGTGGTGCCTTATCCTTGTTTGCCATCGGTGGAGCCAGTTCTATTGATATTGTGATCTCTGAACAGTCAGGTGATACAGAAGAAGTATATGGTGAAGGTGATCGCGACCAATACTTTAGAACCTCTATGTTCGTATCTGGTTTAAGCTTAAAGAAGCCGCTAAATGAAAATACCTACTTAGCAGCAACGCTTGCTTATTCAAGAGAGAATCAGAATTCACACCACGATTTTCTAGTTCGATCTTTCGATTCTATAACAAATACTATTTCTATCGACTCGATGTATCAGTTGATGGGTTACCAATTCACTATCGGTAAAGCATCAGGATTTTTCAGCATAAACCATAAGATTGGCAGAAAGCATTTAATTAAAGCTGGAATCAATGTTGATGCGCTCTTCTTTAACATGGATGATTCAGTTCAAAACGTGAACCATACGGCATTCATTAATCGTTGGGATTATGTTGGAAATGCCTTTTTAATCCAACCCTTTGCGCAATGGAAATGGCGTCCAACAAAAAACATGGCCTTCACGGCTGGGGTGCATTCACAGTACTTCACACAGGGGAATGCCATCAGCTACGCCGAGCCAAGAATCGGATGGCGCTTGAACATGAAAGGAAGTCAGGCAATTTTTGCTGGAGCTGGGATGCACAGCCAGGCACAGCCTACGTACACCTACTTCTATCATCAGTGGGATAACGACGGAAATAAAGTATACGAAAATGACGATATGGGCTTCACACGAAGTGTCCATACTGGAATCGGATATGAAAAGTCATTTAAGAAGAGCTTAAACATTAAAACGGAAGCATACTATCAGTATGTCTATGATGTGCCCGTAACGGTCGCGCCATCTTCTTTATCCATGATTAATATCGGAAGTGGTTTCGCACGTTTCTTCCCAACGGACCTCCAGAACACAGGAGATGGATACAACTACGGAATCGAATTGACTGTGCAGAAATACTTCGATAAATCCTTCTTCTTCTTGTTCTCGGCTACTGCCTATGATTCTAAGTACAGAGGAAGTGATGGAATTTTGAGAAATACGTCGTACAACGGAAACTACATCGCTAACCTTCTCGGAGGAAAAGAGTTTAAAATTACTCCTAGACAAACGATTGGAATCGGTGGAAAGATTACTGTAGCTGGCGGAAGACGTTATGGATATGTAGATGTTGCTCAGACGAGTGTGTTGAATGAAATCATATACCTCGATTCATTGTTTAACGAGCGTCAGTTCAGAGATTATTTCCGCGCCGATTTGAAGATCAGTTGGAAGCTCAACACCGAAAAAGTGACGCACGAAATTGGATTAGACTTGGTCAACATACTCAATACAGAGAACCTCTTGAGTTTGGCTTATGCACCGAATTTGGCTGATCCAACACAAGAACCGTTTGTAGAAAGAACACAGCTTGGTTTCTTACCGATTTTCTATTATAAGATTGATTTTAAGCTGGCGAAAGGTAAGTAACTTGTATCGGATTTTGGAAGGCTGAGCAAGCAGAAGCCTTCCTTCGTCAAGCGTAATATCGGGGTTCATTTCGGCATGCTCAATGCATCGCGAGAACCTCATCCCCCCCTCTTGTTTTTGAGCAATTTGCGTCCTTTTCAAGTTGCTTCGTCCTTATAAAGAAAAGCATGAATACAGCGGTAATTTGGAAAGAGTTTAATCATCAACTCTTAGCTTTCGTTAAAGCTCATGTTAGCAATCCTGAGATTGCTGAAGATATCTTGCAGGATGTTTTCGTAAAGATTCATCAACGATCGGATCAATTGATAGATTCGGACAAACTCGGGAGTTGGGTGTATCAGATTACTCGGAATTCCATTATCGATTTTTATAGAAAGAAGAAATTGCCCTCCTCCGATTTAGAGGTAGTAGAACAAACATGGGACGAAACTGAGTCAAATCTGAACCCTCAGTTCGTTAAATGCCTCATGCCCTTCATAAGAAAGCTACCAGAGAAATATCAAGACGCACTCAACAAAACAGTTTATGGAGACCTTTCTCAAAAGGAGTAAGCGCAGGAATTGAATCTTTCGTATACCGCGGTAAAATCAAGAGTTCAAAGAGCAAGGAAGAAGCTGAAGGAACTGTTTACTGAGTGCTGCAACATCCAAACAGATCACTACGGAAACATTATTTCTTCAAATATCGACGATTGTGATTGCTGAATTTTGCATCCTTTTTTCAAACGTTCGTCTCTTAGTGTAAGAGTATTTATTTAAAAACAAACGTTATGAAAAATCAAGAAGGATGTTGCACAGGTCAGAATTGTACATGTCAATGCACATGCAACTGTAATTGTGAAAATGGAACAAATAGTTGTTGCTAAGAATTAATGGGGGCAGTGTGAGTGTGGGTTTGAGAGTGAGTATATAGGCCCGCTCTCACACTTCGCTCTCTTCACTCACACTGTTTTACCAAACCGGGCAACTATCGCAACTATTCGTTGGGCGGATATAAAGCAAGAAACCTACCGATGTATCATACATTCCATAACCGTATGCATGTCGGGCAAATGAAGATGGATCGTTCGGTCGTGTTTTCACTTTCACTTGATGATTGAACCCTCCACTCAACTGTGTTTGGATGAAGAAGTGACGGAAAAACTCAAAACGCAAAGCGGCATGAGCTGAAATTCCGTATCCTGACATGGAAATAGTACGCATGCTTTTGGTCCCGGCGAAGTCGAAATCATTGAACGAAAGCAACGCACCTGTCGCTACGCCAAGGTTGGAAGAAATAGCGAATTGATCATTCCTTCCAAGTGCAACAAGCATGTCCGTTCGTGTGAGCTCCAGGCGCAGATAATTCAATCCATCTGAGTTCTCGTAATGGAAGGTATTGCGATCTGTCGTAACGGGCTCTCCTGAATATACACCTGACCAGTTTGTTACGTTGTCTACACCTGCATCAATTTCTCCACTCAATGTCACTTCATTGGCATCTTGAAAAACGTATTTCATGTGGTCGTATCCGAATGAAACCGCCCAATGATGTCTGATATAATATCCGACGCGTATGTTGAATTGAGGAATAGTGAATTCCGTTGGGTTCCAATAGTATCCAGAAGACAACGGAGATTGATTGTCATGAGCCTGAGCTCCTCCTAATGTGAAATCGTATCCAGGGCCAGCAAAACGAATATTACTTTTCGTGTAAGCACTGCGGTTATATCCCCAATATCCGAAAAGCGTTCCCTGTGCATGGGACATCTTCTGTTTTTTATTTTTTTGCGCCGAAGCGAACATTGGAGTCAACACAAAGGCAAGAATAAGAAGGGCGTATCTCATTTAATTACTCATTAGATTTACGAACTCATCTTGAGAGATGATTTTTTCGAGTCGAAAGTGAAAACTCTTGTCTGGAGTGTGCCATTCAACAAGACCGTAGCCTTTAGCAAAGTAATTAACAAACTCCCATTGGGCAGCGTTCTCCTCTTTAGTAAACGGATTAAAGAGGGTCATTCGTATGTGATCATCGAAAATCGTTGTAGATGTCTTTTTTCCCAAAACGTCTATTTCAGTTGTCGAGTTGTATAAACGGTCGACTTCTTTCAAAAACATTGTTGAGTCTGAAATTCCACTAAATCGAGTAGTAAATGAAGCTGTCGACTCTTTGTCATTTGGGATAAGTCGGTTTTCTAGTAACTCCGCTTTTCGATTGATCTGTTTTCGATCCACTACCATGTGATCCATGATATCTAAACTATCAAGATTGTAGTTCAAGGCCTCGGTTATTCTTCCATCCGACTTATAGGTTTCCACCACGATGTGTTTACCTTCGGAATCATTGATGCCAAAAACACGGTGAAACTCTTCATCGATGCCGTTTACGATATCACGGTATATATAGATCTGTGGAACGGTGTCGAAGCGATAGAAGAATTCTGCAAACATGTTGTTGGAAGCAGAAACTTCCTCAACACTTGACTCTTCTGTTTCTGTAGTTCCCTCGCAGGAAACCAATCCGACTAGGGCCAATAACACGATCCAACATGCACTTTTCATCTATTTCATTTTTAAAAAGGCCACTTCTTTTTCAGTCAACATTCTGTAATGACCTCGCGGTAAATCTTTCTTCGTCAACCCAGCAAACGTAACACGGTCCAATTTAGAAATGTTATATCCCAAGGCCTGCAGCGCGCGATGTACAACCTGACTTTTTGTAGAACGAACTTCAAGACCGATCTCATACATTTCTTTTCCGGTAACATAATCTGCAGAGTCGAAACGAATGGTTCCGTCGTCAAGTAATACTCCAGAACGCAATTTCTCCATGTCTTCAGGTTGCATTTTTCTTGTCAACTCCACATGGTATAATCTACTCGGCTTGTGCTTCGGATGAGTCATTTTTTTCTCTAAATCGCTATCGTTGGTGTAGAGAACAAGTCCAATAGCGTCTTTATCCATTTTCCCCATTGGGAATACCACCTCTTTGCACGCCTTTTGAATGAGTCCGTAAGCATTTTTACGTCCAAAAGGATCATTGAGAGAAGTTACAAATCCCTTAGGTTTGTTGAGAAGAACATACCGTTTTGTCGCTGTTTTGATCGTGTGTCCGTCGTATTTAACTTCGTCACCAGGTTTCACTTTGTAACCCATTTCGGTAATGATTTCGCCATTTACGCTAACCACTCCTGTTTTGATCAATACATCTGCTTCTCGGCGAGAGGCAATTCCAGCATTCGATAAGAATTTATTGAGGCGAACGTCCTCACCAAAAGAGGGCAAGGTATCACCTTTACGTTGTTTGTCTTTGAAATCAACGTATTTTCCTTTATCACGTGATTTTGATACGCCCTGCTTTCCCGTTCTCGAATTTGAACGAGTTTCTTTCCCTTTAGATGATTTGCCTTTAGCATCACCATTGCGCCCACGCGAACCGTCTGAACTGTTTTTTCCTCTCCCTCTATTCATTTCGAACAAATTATTCCGCAAAGATAGGATAATTCCTTCGCAACTGGCCTTGCCACCTACACGAGCGGATAAAACGCTGATTCGATATGTTCTATTTCCCTTTTCTCTTTTTCAAGTACAATGGAAATAACGTCAAAGCGCACTTCTTCTGTTCGCTGCGATTGTTCGATAAAAGCATTCATCACTGAGATAATTTGTCGTTGTTTACTGCGGCTTACAGCCGAAAATGGTGCGCCAAACGCTTTCGTCTCGCGTGTTTTTACCTCCGTGGCAATGAGTTGATTGTTGGAGATTGAAATGATGTCGATCTCACCTCTTCGATAGCGAAAGTTTTGTTGCAAAATAAGGTGATCTTTCTTTTTTAGAAGATTTACGGCCAGTTGTTCACCTTTTTTTCCGAGTTCTATGTGGTTCATGGTCAGTTAGGTTTACTATATAAGATACGGTTTTACATCGAACTCAGACAACTATTCACGCATAATATTCGTATTATATAAGGAAACCATTCTCTCCATTTATGAAAATTCTACTCTCCTGTTTATTGGTAATGTGTGTATTCTTCGGGGCACAATCTCAAAACCTGGAATGGCTTGTGCCAGGCGGTGGCTTAAAATCAGATAAAGCTACTCACATTGTAGTCGATGATGCGGGAAATAGTTACGTTACTGGTTACTACAATGAACAGGCACAGTTTGGTTCTTTTGACACGGGCTTTTCTTTTTCGAGTAGTAAGGAAGTGTTTGTGGCGAAGATTGACCCTTCAGGAAATTACCTTTGGGTGAAGAACGGACTCAATTATTTTGACGATCGTGGGTTGGGACTCTGTCTTGATCCTGCAGGAAATGTCTACGTAACTGGAACGTGCTGGGGAAACCTTGATTGGGGAACACTCAGTAACGGAGCTGGCTCAACGGATCAAATTTTCGTTGTTAAAATGGATAACAATGGAAACGAAATCTGGATGAAGAATGCTGGGAATCCAGATGGGAGTGTTGGCTTCTCAACCAATGAAAATGGCCTCCCCCAAACGCTGTATCAAGATGATCACGGACAGGATCTGGCCAGTGACTCTCAAGGAAATATTTATGTGACGGGTTTCCTGTCTAACATCGATCAAAATCCCCATGACGCCTTTTTTGATGGAATTATCGTTCCATTGATTCCTGAAGATTCCATTGCTTTTTTGGCAAAACTGGATAATGGCGGGAACTGGTTGTGGGTAGAAACCTTTCAAGGGATTTATCAGCACAGAGATAATGCCGTTGCGGTTGACGATGATGATAACATATACGTTACAGGTGGTTTTGTCGGAACCAAAAATTTTGGATCGACGACATTGACCAGCTTTGGAGGCGAAGATATTTACGTCATCAAGTACGACAGTGACGGAAACTTTATGTGGGTGACGCAAGCTGGTTCCATAGGTGAGGATGATCGTGGCGATGGAATTGCCTTTGGGCACGATGGCCACATGTATCTTACAGGCGAATTTCGCGGCTTTGCGGCATTCGGAACGGATACCTTGAACAACTATGGAGGCGATGAAGGTGATAAGGACTGTTTTGTTGCAAAGATTTCAAAGGATGGAGTCTGGAAATGGGCAGAGAAAGCTGGTTCATCAAAGAACAGTGATCGCGGTACGGGAATTTGTGCAAATACCTCAGGTAATATTTTTGTCTCGGGACAATTTAGTGGAGAGGCAAAATTCAGTGGATCGGATCTCATGTTGGATTCTGACGGAGATAGCGTTCAAGCCTTTGTCGCTGCAATCGATTCTTTGGGGAATTGGCGCTGGGCGAAAGCTGGAGGCGGTTCGAACTTTGATCGCGCAGCAGATGTCGATTGTGATGAAAATTGCAATGTGCATTTCACTGGATACTTCACCAACGATTTCACGTTTGATGATTCTTTATCAATCACCGCCGTCGCAGGAAAAGAAATCTTTGCGGGTAAAATGAGCGATGCCTGCTTCGGATATGAGCCACCACCTCCGCCACCAGTTCCAGGACCGGAAGACGAGTTGTGTGTATTACTCGAATCGAATGTATTTACCCCGAATGAGGATGAGGTGAACGACGAGCTGATTTTCTCTGAGGAGTGTAACATGGATGGGACGGTACTGATCTTCAATCGTTGGGGTGAGGTCGTTTACGAATCGAGTGATCTTCTGCAAACGTGGGATGGAAAATCCCAGTCTGGAGAGCTCGTAAGTGCTGGAACCTATTTTTACCGCATTGAAGTACGATCCAAATTTGGTCAGATAGAAACGAAGACAGGCTTCATTACCGTTGTTATTTGATATTTTTTTTGGGAAACCACTTTCATGCAAAATAAGCTTTCCCGATATATAGCCTTTTTCATTGCTTGCGTCTTAATAGTCAAGGAATGGATTGATGTGCTCGCTACGAATTCCGTTCGAGCGGACGACCATCTTACGCGAGTACTAATTGATCCGGTTCAAATTGGATCAATCGCGATGGTCATCGTTGCGCTCAGCATCTTCTTGAAAAGAAATATCTGGGCCTATCTATTTTTCATTGTATTGATTGCTTCGTTTTTCCCAGCGGTGTCATTTAGTAATTACTATCTCTGGTTTTCAATGGGTTCGATTACTATTGATTTAATCGTACTTCCCCTACTTATTCTTCACATTCTGTTAAACATTGATCTCATTAAATTTCCCGAGTTATCAAAAAAACAAGTAGAGGAATCGAATGACAGCCGAGTGGATTTCTTCATGAAGAAGTTTGAATCAAAATCAGATGAGGAGTTGGCGAGAATGGATGAAAATGATCTTCTTCCCGAGGCAAAGGAAGCCAGAAAAAGGCTTTTGGAGCAAAGAGGGGTGTAGTTTCCGTTCCAAATCAATAAGTAAGGTACCATCTGATGTTTATTTCATAGATTTGACCAAAAAAGTATTGTGCTCATAACCTATGTCATCGTTCTGTTAATTGCAGTAGTATTCAGGATGCTCCATTTCCCTGGAACGAGCTTACTGTTCCTTATTTCTCCATTATTTCCCCTGATAGATATTCTTGTTCAATCTATCCGTAAAGGAGGTGATAAGGAAACACGTATTTTATCATCGGTTGGGATCTTTTTTATCTCAGTTTTTGTACTGTTCAAATTCTTGCATTGGCCGGGGAATCAATTGTGGTTTTGTCTGGGGATAGTTGTTCTATTGATTTACCTGGTTCGACGCTTTATGAAGAAGATCAGTGTCAACTTGCGTTTCGTTTTAGTCGCAACATTGATCGTTTTTTCTACGTTTAACTTTTTTCTGAAAAGCTCTAGTTTCACACTGGCATACCTTGTAGAAGATCCATTCAACCCAGCTGAACCAGTACCTCACTTTATTGTCCAACGGTTAGCGCGTGAGTTCTATGTAGAAGGTGACTTTGATAAAGCAGAACAATTAATTCAACGAAATGTTGACCACCTGAATGTGCTTGTTCAGCAGGATAATGTTACTGATTACTTGCGTCATATTGATCAAGAAAACTTAGCCATTACATTGAGTGATCTCGACCAAATCAGAAATCGATCGTGGAGGATATACAGACCTCTATATAGAGAAGATCGTCAGGTTGATTGATCGTTTGGTAATAGAATTTGTTTGAACTAATCTCGCAGAGAGTTGTACGGTATTTCATGCAACTCAAGTATTTCATTTTCCTCTTTTTACCCTATCTGGGATTCGCTCAAACCCAAAGCGATCAGGTCTTGTTCATTGGAAATTTGAACTCGATTTGCATGGAGGATACCAATGCACGAATGATGTCTTCGCTTCCAGAAACCCTCGATTCCTTTAAAGTCATTTGTCTGTTTTCGAATTCCACGAGTTCGCTCAATGAAGCTGATGCGATTAGAATAGAGGAGTTCGTGCGTTCGGGTGGCGGACTGTATCTCGGAGCGGAGAATTGGCCTTTACAGGCAGAATCCAATCAGTTGACGCAGAAATTGTACTTGAAAGAAAGCTTTGGCGAATACCATTTGCCCGTTGCGGAAATCGAGCAGGAGAGTGGGAACCTTGATTTGGAAATGGATACCATTCCCGCGGGAAAATCAACCGTAGCTTTTCCAATGGACTACCGATTAAAAGTCGAAGCATGGGTGGCCGATCAACCCTTGATTTTGTCTGGGAAGATAGATGAAGGAAAAGTCATTATCGATGGAGGATATTCACGATTTTACTGTGATCAGCGCTCTGACATAACCGATTCTTTGTGGGCAGCGATTATTGCTTTTCTGAAGTGATAGCATTTCGTTCCTGCCGCATTTGATACATACTCCAATAAATGAAATTAAGTAAAACTCCCATGCCAATAGTCATTCCCCACGTCCTCGAATGCCTGAACGGATGAATGAAACGATCTCCGATTTCTGAGAATAAATGCCCAGGACGATGCAAGATATCCCAACTATTGAATCGAAGGTAGCGGCCTAAATAGATGCCAAAGGCGGTAAGAAATATCAACGCGACGATTGTTACATACATTTTCCAATGCGACTTAATTGGCAAAATGTATCTCTGAATATCTGATAAACTGATGAATCCAGCCATTAACCCCGTCCATGCATAACTCAGGATGAGGATTAAATCGAACCATTGTGGTGCAGAATCTTCAAAACGCATGTGAAAGATATCAGTGAGAATATATGGGGCATTCGGAAAAAATAGGAGCCACGATCCAAGTACTCCAGCTTTCACCCACCATTTATTCACATGAGTGTTCCCATCATTCAGAAGCAGCTCATACAGAAAAGTAACACCCAATGGCACGAAGGCAAGAAAAAGGTTCCAATTCAAGAAGAAATAATTGATTTCACCCGTTATGATGATTCGAGTAATGCAAAGTGCCAAGCAGAACAAACTCATTGCCCCCAGCAGTAGAAGTTGATGTTTTCGGTTGTTAGTCATGGTGCTACTACGTAGCAACGGTGGGTTTTAGTATATGGAGAAGGTTAAGAAGTGTTAATGACCGCGAATCGCCTATTTTAGCCCATTTCCGATCGATAGTCATCCAAATTAAGAGGGTATTTCTCTCCCCGTTAACAACTATTTAACAATTCGGTACAGTTTTTGCTTTTTTGATGATGTTGTATTGCGAATTACAATGAAGGTATAATTCCTTTTCTGTCATGACATTGTGTTTGTGTGTGCGAAATGAAGCTTTGGTAGGGTTAATCACAGTTTTGTAAAATTTTAACACATTCCAAACGAATTAACACAAAGGATTTTGTACGTTTATTCTGTTTAAACTTTTGTTGGTATTGTTCAACAAAATGGAGTAATATCAACAGTAGTTAGAACGCATTATAAATTAAACCACACATATTATGAGAAAATCAAGACTCTTATTTTTAATGATCATCACCGCCTCATTGTTTACAAGTTGCGCCGTAGTGATGCAAGATCAAGTAGCTGTAAAACGAAAGTTTGGTAGGGTATCCGATGCCGTCGAACCTCCAGGTCTGGTAGGTTACAATCCATTCAGTACAAAAGTGATTCGGGTATTTATCAGAACTAAAAACCTCGCAATCAGTGAAAATTTGCCTTCTCGTGAAGGTTTGACAATTAAGTCAGAAAGCTCAATTCTGTACAGTTTAAAATCGCAGGATGTGCCAAAAGTTCTGAAAGAAACGGGAATGAATTATGAGCGTGATTTAATTCTTCCAGTATACAGATCTGCTGCTGCCGATGTCTGTTCAAAATTTGCGGCAAAAGACATGCACAGTTCAAAGAGAGCGGAAATTGAAAAAGCGATTAAGGATAAAATGGCTGAGATTTTAGATCCTAAAGGTTTTACAGTAGAAGCAGTTCTATTAAAGAGCATTACGCTGCCGTCAAGAGTTAGTCAATCTATTGAGCGTAAGTTAGAAGCGGAGCAAGAAGCGTTGAGATTGGAATTCGTTGCCGAGCAGCAAAGAAAAGAAGTAGAACGAAAAATCATTCAGGAAGAAGGACAAAGAGAAATCGCCAGAATTGAAGCCGAGGGTGAAAAAACGGCACAAATCCTTCGAGCTGAGGCTGGGGCAGAGTCCTTGAAGATTGAGGCAGACGCATTGAAAAATTACAACGAAGTTGTAAATGCGAGTATTACACCGAATCTTCTTAAATTAAAGCAGATTGAAGCCTACGAAAAACTGGCAACCTCACCGAATGCCAAATCAATCATAACAGATTCGAAAACACCTCTGATGAATTTTCTTGGTGGCGAAAAATAACGGGAAATAGTACCAGATACGGTTTCTAATTGAGATACACCTGTTACGCGCTTTATTTGAATGAAGCGTGTAACAGGTTTTTTTATACTATTTCATCTCTTACCTGTTGATTCATGGAGGTGTATCAGACGAATTCTGTGAATCATCATACAAAATGGAGCTTGTTAATAGCAAATCAATTTTTCAATTCCTTACAGGTTGAGTAGATTTAGGGATATGAAGTTCGATTTCTCCAGAAATAAATACAAAAAAGAAATCTTGATCGATTGCTTTTTTCGATCAGACGAACTTGATATTACCGAACCCACCGATCCATTTATTACCACCTTTTATGAAATTGTATTTGTCACACAAGGTGAAGGAACCATTCTTCTAGATCATGAATCCATACCATTCGAGCCAGGATAATCGATTCTTGCAGTGTAGAGAAAAGTAAGAGAGGTTTTTGGCCTCTCTTTTTTTGGCTGATCAAATTCCTACTTAGGAACTGTTGCGTTTTCCACTTTGGACAGCAGGTGCTTCAAATAACTTACGGGCTTCGAATTTTCATCAAAGTAATAGGCCTCTTTCAAGGTGCTCTCGATTTCTTCAAAATCCACCCAAAGAAGCTCTTCTTCACCAACAGATACACCGTCCTGAATTGTGCGTTTTACAGGAGCAAGGGCCTGAATCACTCGCTTTTTTTCCTTTCCTTTTTTGTTGAAGAGCACGCTTACTCTCAACTTGTATTTAAGAATGTCGTTATCCTCATACCAGTAATAATCGGGCGGAGGATAAACGAACACTAAGGTGCCATCTTCCATCGTTTTTATACTGTCCTCTCCGAACTCGGTAAATAGTGGAAGGTCTGATTCAGGACCATATTGTCCTAGCAAGTACGAAAGATTATTTCGAGCCTCCTCCGATGTCAAGAAAGTTTTGTTTTCATTCTGACCAGCGGCTTGATACCTCAGTTCTCCGTCGTCCCAAGCACCGTATCCAGACATTTCAGGATCGTAAGGAAAATACGATTGAATGGTTCCGTTAACGATCATCGGATGAAGAATCGTCCAAAGGTTATCCCTGCGATCTTGAAAAGAGCGAATGTATTTTTCGGAATTCATTAATGCTGTTCCATTCTTCGCGAAGAGATCAGCATTAGCCTTCCAAACTGTTTGCCATGCCTTTGAATGGGGAGTAAACAACATGGAGTCTTCGGGGTAGTTTAATTCAACGAAGATCACTTTCTCAAACAATTGCTTTGGTTTGCTCGATACAAATGTGACCGACGTTAAAACGAATACCGTTAACAGAACAAGGAAAGAATAGTGCGTTTTTTTCATGAATAGGGTTGTGTTTCTGGTTGACGTGTTGGTTCAGTTGGTTGTTTGCAAACGGACGGAACACTGAATAAAGTTAATTAAAACATTGAATTTCAACTCAATCAGTTTTCTTTTGTGTTGATTTTCGCGCGAATTAATCTCGAAGAATGAGCTCACTTGCATTATCCATTCTTAGGACCGAACGCGATTAGTATCCGACGGTTTCGATTTGATTTTCTGTCATGAGCATCATAAACTGATGCATGTTTTCACGTGTTCTGGGGAGCGCCATCAGCTTTTTAAACTCTGAGTCCTGTTTCTCGGTAGGGTTCGCCTTTTCAAATCGGTGCATTTTTTTGTAGGCCATGTCCGCCCATGTTTCAACGATGTCGTCTGAGTAACTCTGAATGTAAAATGACACAAGTTCCGCTTTCGAATATCCTTCAATTCGAATGGGGTTCCAATCTTCTTGTTGGTGAACTTTTGCCTCTATTTCCTTGAATGTTTCATCACTCAGTACAGTGTAGACATTTTTCTGGGTAGCACAGCCCGTAGATATGTATAAACCCGTTAAAAAAAGTGCGAAGAGAATTGATTTCATAGAGCAGATTAATTGATCAATAGTGATGAAAGTACTAAATTCATTCCATGATTCCAGAGCACATCACAAATCGAAAAAGCGCCAGAAGTCTAAAAGATTTAAATCCTGAAGTAATCGAGTACTTAAACAAAGGACTCGTAGAAACACGAAATCTGATTGAATGGTTAGCCACAGATCAATTGGCCCTATTGAAATTAGTTTTGGAAGATTTGAAGAAAGCTGATTGGTTCGGTGATTTCGAAACTGCTGTGAATGCTCAAAAGAAACCCACTGCGAATAGCAACACAAAAGTAATTGGTGAGACATTCGCTTTGTTTACTTCGGCCTCGACCGTTTATGATAAGTTGAAGTCGCATACTTCGGATTTGGTTCGATGTTGGGCGTGTTGGGCAGAAAGCATTCAGCACGATGAGGTTTCAGCGTTGATCGAAACGATGAAACCCTATGCTGCGGACAAACATTTTGGAGTCCGAGAGGTAGTCATTTTTGCGAGTAAAGAACGCATGATCGGAGAATTAGATACAGCGATTGGTATGTTATCGAAATGGACCGAAAGCACGGATGAAAACATCCGACGTTTTGCGGTTGAAGCCTTGCGTCCTGTGGGGGTGTGGACCAAAAAGATTCCCGCTTTTCAAGAAGATCCAGAGAGAGGAATACCACTCCTTGAACCACTGAGATCAGATGATTCGAAATACGTTCGCGATTCTGTGGGGAATTGGCTCAACGACGCAAGTAAGTCTCAACCTGATTGGGTACAATCAACATGTGAGCGTTGGGAGAAGGAGTCGCCTTCAAAAGAAACAAAGTACATCATCAAAAAAGCATTGAGAACAATCAATAAATAACCTTAGACGTATGAGGCAATTTCTCTTATTAGTGGGTTTTCCGATGATCGTTTTCTGTGCTTGCACCTCCAATTCATCCAATAGTGTTCAGGAAGAAAAGGAAATAGCTGTCGAAGAGCCTCCCAGATTGCGGTTTGAAATCGAGCAGGATACCTTGACAAAGAAATGGAGTATCGCGTATGAATGGAAGGATCAGAAAGATACAATACATACAGAGGTGACAGGGAAATATACCTTTGTGGATACAGTGCATGTAGATGAACGGAACTTACCCGAAATTATCGTCGAGAGAGATTCCTTGTTTTCTAAGTTTGGATATAATCAACGGGGTATGTGGCATTATTCCGAAAGGTTCCAAATACTTGACGTCTGGAGTGTAGATAAGGGTGCGTTATTAGGTTCCATCGTGAAAAGCGTAGAGACTGAATACGATGATGATTGGCAATGGTCAATGGAAGAGTTATCACAGGAAGAGAAGTCTGAGAGTACTAGAAAAAGTGGTTACGAATACGACATTGTGTTTAAACCAGGTTCGATCGTCATCAAAAACTTGAAGAAAGAAGGGTATTTCCAACTCAAACCGACCTATGTGGAAGGAGAATATACCTTAAAAGAAGGTGTGTTGACGTTGATCGGTGAAGAACTAGATTGACGTACCTTCAGGCGATTAAACAAAATAAGTGTCGGCAATACTAAAGAACCTCCACGTTCATCTCTTCAAGAATAGATTTAAATTCGTTCGGGTAATCCGTAATGATTCCATCTACTCCTAATTCCAACATGCGCAGTAAATCTTCCTTTTCGTTCACGGTCCACGGAATTACTGGGATGTCGTTTTCTCGACAATAGTCCATGGTTTCTTCTGTGATGAGCTCGAAATAAGGGCTGTAGACGTCAGGTTTAAAACCAAGCGTTTTAATGTTCTGCTCAACGTCTTTTTCTGTTTCGATGAGCAGGGCCAGAGTAATCTCAGGAGCATGCTGCTTGATTAGACGCAAGGTTTCCAAATCAAATGATTGCAGGCATACGCGATCCGTGAATGGTTGGTGCTGTACTTCCTTCAAAACAAGTTGAACGAATTCTTCTACCGGCGGTTGAAAAACAGAATCGAGTTCAGGTTCGCGTTTAATTTCAATATTAAACATCGGTTTATCTCTTCCAGTGATAATGGCAAAACTGTCAGCAACCGCAATAACGTCTTTCATCAAAGGCTTGATGGCCGGGATTTTCTCTTGCTTAGGAAAACGAGCATGAGGGCGTAAACCAACGTCATACCCTTGTATTTCTTCGTATGTGAGCTGATACAGATTGTGCTCTTTTTCATTCTCTTCTGTGATGAGGTCTCCCTTAGGGCTGATAGCAATCTCATGAGAGAAGAACGGTTCATGGGAAACGACAACCTCTTTGTCTTTCGAGATCACAACATCCATTTCCAAAGTCGTTACACCAATTTCCAAGGCTTTGATAAACGCTTCATGGGTATTTTCAGGTAGGATGCCGCGACAACCTCTGTGTCCTTGAAGATCGATGGTTCTTTTCGATGCGATGCAAGACGCAAGTGTGAGTGCAGATGCAACTGCGATGGTAGTTTTCGTCATGACGTACAGTTTGATGAAATCACGCGACAAAGGTATGTTGGAACTGCGTTCCTGATGCGTTGCTTACGTTATCTTTTGGTTAAGTGTAAGTGATGTTTTGAGGCACTAAGCAGGAGTGAATTCAGGTTCGAAGAGCTTTGCACAATCCGTATTTCGACTAACGGACATGCTTTAATCGACTCACTTCCTTTCCGAGGCTATTCTGATGGCTGTAATGACTTGATTCGCCGCTTCAAAGTAGGGGAGATTTGGCGAGGTTTGGTCTTCCATCGAACCAATGTTGTCCTTTTGGGAGAATTTACCTTGAGTTGTCAGAAAATGAAAAATGATGTCTCCATTCGTGGGTAGATCTCTGCTATCGTCGGGTTGAGCATGGTTGATCTGAGAGGCCGATTCTGAGATGAAACCCTGCACAAGTTGATTCACGTCTTCATGTCTTCCCGCTCCTATGAACCCAGCTCCTGAACTCATGTATAAGCTGGTATCTCCGGTGGAGTAAGCCACTAGGGTAACAATGCCGCTGCCCATGTCCCAATCCATGATAACTCCATATAAAGCAATAGTTGAGTCGTCTTTTTCAAGCCCTAGCTCTTGCCAGCTCATGTTAAACGCCATTTCGCGCATGTCCTGATAAGGATTTTTGTTCACTGCTTGCTTTTTCTTTTTTCTTCTGCTGAATAGTCCCATAGGTTATTTGTATTTGGTTAGTTATATCAGAAGCGAAAATACTGTAAATGACTACTTCCTTTTATACTTAGAAGTGATGAGATATTGAAGAAAATTGAGGATGAACAATTACCCTTCCGTAAGCATGAATAGATGAAGACAAGAATGCTTCAAATTTCAAATGGTGAGCGGTGTTATGAGAAGCTGAAACAAACTACTGTTAACGAAATCATACTTCGCCCAACAACTCCAAGGTCTCTTGAGCTGCTGCTTGTTCTGCTTTCTTCTTTGAAGAACCTGATCCGCGACCGTACTCGCGATCGCTAATGTTTACTCGAATCAAATATTTCCAGTTCGCACCGTCGCTTTCTTCTTTAAGCACTTCAAATTCAATCGGAAGACGGTTTTTCTGACTCCAAATAAACAGACGTGATTTGAAATCGATTTCTTCTTTGAGCACGCGATTAAGATTCACGTATTTTCTGAAGACATGATGGATGATGCTATTTTTGGTGGCTTCGTAACCAGCATCGAGATAAATCGCACCCACAAGAGCTTCGAACGCATTTCCTTCGATGGTTTCCATCTTGATCGTACGATTCTTATTGTAGCGAAGGACATCACCAATTTTCATATCGTGACCAATAGCTCCGAGTGTATTTCGACTCACAACTTTTGACTTAATTTTCGTCAAATACCCTTCGTTTTCATTGGGAAATCGGTCGTAGAGGAACTCGGCAACAATTGCATCTAAAATGGCATCCCCAAGAAACTCTAGACGTTCGTTAGAAACTTCAATATCAGTCGTATTCGTGATGGATTTATGCGTTAGCGCATCAAGAAATAAATCACCATTTTTCGGCCTGTGTCCAAAGCGCTCAACCATGAAGCGCTCGATTTCGGGATCAGCCTTACCAGGCTTCTTCGAAAAGAGATTTAAAAACTTAGACAATTAAGCCTCGAATTTTTTGACAATCACTGTAGTGTTATGACCACCGAAACCAAAGGTATTCGATAGGGCAATGTTTACAGTACGTTTCTGAGCTTCGTTGAATGTGAAGTTCATTTTATTATCCAATTCTGGATCGTCCGTAAAGTGATTGATCGTTGGCGGAACTATATCATGTTGAACAGCCATAATCGATGCGATTGCTTCAATAGCACCAGCAGCACCCAAAAGGTGTCCTGTCATCGATTTGGTTGAACTAATGTTTAAATCGTAAGCGCGCTCACCGAATACTTGCTGTATCGCTTTTACTTCAGCAATATCACCCAGTGGTGTTGAAGTACCATGAACGTTTACGTAATCTACTTGCGAAGGATCTATTTCGGCATCCTCCAAGGCTGCAAGCATGGTGTTTCTAGCACCCAATCCTTCCGGATGTGGGGCCGTCATATGGTAAGCATCACCAGACATTCCACCACCAATTACTTCGGCGTAGATTTTTGCCCCGCGTGCTTTCGCATGTTCGTATTCTTCAAGGATCAATGCTCCAGCTCCTTCTCCTAAAACAAACCCGTCACGATCTATGTCAAATGGACGAGAAGCCGTTTCAGGGGAGTCGTTTCGTGTGGAAAGTGCCTTTAAAGCGTTGAATCCTCCCATTCCCATTTCATTTACGCAGGCTTCCGATCCACCAGTTACGATCGCGTCAGATTTACCAAGACGAATGTAATTGAATGCATCAATAATTGCGTTTGTCGATGATGCACATGCAGAAACGGTAACATAGTTAGGTCCACGAAGTCCATATTTAATGGAAATGTGTCCAGCTGCGATGTCAGCGATCATCTTCGGAATAAAGAAAGGGTTGATACGTGGAGTTCCATCTCCCTGGAAAAAGGCCTTTGCCTCATCCTGGAACGTTTGGAGTCCTCCGATTCCAGATCCCCAAATCACACCAATTCGGTCTGGGTTAGGGTCTGATTCCATTAGGCCCGCATCTGCCATGGCCTCGGAAGCCGCGACCATAGCATATTGCGAGAATGGGTCTAGTTTTCTTGCTTCTTTACGATCAAAATGATCGGCGGCGTTGAAACCTTTTAATTCGCAAGCAAACTGTGTTTTGAACGCCGATGAATCATATCGCGTGATTGTTGCAGCTCCACTTTTTCCATTGATCAGGCCATCCCAATATTCGGAAAGATTATTTCCGATTGGCGTTAAGGCTCCTAAACCAGTGACTACTACTCTTTTCAGCTCCATGTGAATCGAACGTTTTGGTTAATCTAATTCGTGTTGACTAGTTGGCGTTTTCTTTGATGTACGTTACAGCGTCACCAACAGTTTGAATGTTCTCAGCTTGATCATCTGGAATCGCGATGTTAAATTCTTTCTCGAATTCCATGATTAGCTCAACAGTGTCCAATGAGTCAGCACCAAGGTCGTTCGTGAAACTCGCTTCGTTTGTTACTTCGCTTTCCTCGACACCTAATTTGTCAACAATGATACCTACTACTTTCTTTTGAACCTCAGACATTTTCTTTTAATTTAATGGGTTAATTCAGCCGCAAAGAAAACCACAAAATATCAGAATCCAAAATTATTACTCTTAATTCGACCAAAAACTTAGCGTGTTTCGGCGGTTTTACTCGTAATAAACGATGACATCGTCCTTCTCTTTTCGTGCTAAGTCAGGCACTCTAGCGTCTTCAGAAGGGTATCCAACTGGGATTAAGAGGAAGGGACGCTCATTTTCAGGTCTTTCTAGTGCTTTAGCAATAAAATTCATGGGACTCGGAGTATGTGTCAAAGCCACCAAACCTGCGTTGTGAACCGCCATTAAGAGAAATCCAGACGCCAATCCAACGGACTCTGAGACATAGTAATTTTGACGTTTTGAACCATCTTCCTCGAATTCATACGGTCGTTTCATTACAACTACAATCCAAGGAGCAATATCAATGAATTCCTTTTCCCAATCGGTTCCGATCGGAGCCAAATCTTCGAGCCATTCATCACTCATACGACCGCCGTAAGACTTTTTCTCTTCTTCTTCAGCCAAAGCGCGCAATCTCGATTTAAGTTCTGCATTCGAGATTAAGCAGAACGTCCAGGGCTGTTTATGGGCTCCTGAAGGCGCTGTTGATCCTGTCATCAAAATATTTTCCATTACTTCCTTCGGAACAGGTTTGTCGGAAAAGTCACGAACGGATCGACGTTCATCGGCCCATTCTAGAAAGTTGTTCGATTTCTCGATCATTTCTTCTTGGGAATACGTTTCGCGACTAAAATCAATAAATGGATGTCCGTTTTCTGGCATGGCTCTGATGTTTTGAGGATGGGAAGATAAATAATTTCACGAAATTACCTTCGTGTTTCTGACTCAAGTGTATCCCGAACCTTGAAGACCTTTCCGTTGTAGTCATATTGGTAGCTTCCCATTGAAAGAATATCACCTTTCCGAACCGATTGGAGGTCAATGCGTTCACCGTTATAGAGTAAATACCCACCTGTGTTTTTGGCAATTAGTAGATAGTCAGGTCGAATGGAACCTTTTAATGAGCAGACCA
>JBGCDF010000506.1:0-2626 GCA_045105095.1 Crocinitomicaceae bacterium
CTCACCTCTCTCGTAATTAGTTATCGATAAAGTGGAGGGGTTAGGTTCTCGAACCCCGAAATAAATATCCTAAAAAGTAGTTAAACCTAGTCCCAAACAAATCGTCCAAAACCCAGAAGTCTAACTACATAGACGCTCCACACAATCGCTGCCTATATTGTTCAGCCTGAGCATGACCATTTTGTGCAGCTAGCGTATAATCTGCACACGCATTATTCTTATCCCTGAGCATTTCAAAGCATATTCCTCGAACAAATCGGGCCTGATGATTACTTGGCCTGATCCTTAGAGCAATTGCTAAATCATTCTTGCACTCTTCAAACTTCTTCTGTTGATAATACAATTGCGCTCTATTCAGGTAGGCATTCTCGTGTTTAGGATTAACTTTCAACAAACCCGAATAAGCAGCGATCGCTTTATCTGGTTTTTCCTGTTTTAGGTATATCGCTCCTTTATTCTCCCAAGCTTTTACAAATTTTGGATTCAATTCCAAAGCCTTATCATAATAAACCAATGCCGAATCAAGATTATTCTCTAGAGCGAATGAAGCACCGATATTTAGCAAAGCGTCGGATGAAGTCGTATCCAACTCTAACCCTCTTCGAAAGTCGATTCGCGCCTTCTCATACTCCTTCTTACCGATATACGCTAATCCGCGATTCAGAACAACATGTGACCATTTCGGTTCCAACTCAATAGACCTATCGTAATCTTTCAATGCTAGATCGAGCAGGTTTTGTTCTTTATACATTGTTGCCCGGTTAAAGTATCCCATTGATCGGTTGGGATGCTCTTCAAGATACTTACTGATTAGAGCTAAACGCGCTTCAGAAGTGGTATCTGTCTTCTGAAAAATCAAGCATTGAAAATTTCTTTTTGACGAAATTCTCCTATCGAGTTCCACCCAATCAGGACGATTCTCTATCCATTTCATCTGAACATCCCCTGCGAGACGATGAGAATAATGTGTTTCATAAATACAAACTTCACCCAGTTTAGCAGCTTCCAAATTTTCCATGGTAACTTCATCGTACTTGGTAGTGTCAAACTTATCAAGATCATTCGCCCAAAAGAACCAACTGTGGTTCACGTACACCTTGTTATCATTTAAATAAGATGGTTGAAAGAATTCGGAAACTTCCTGCATGATTTCACGTTCAGGGCTCATATTCTTGTTTGGCGGTTCGGTAATAGCAGAAAATGAAAGCATCAAAAACGATATGATTAATCCCAGCGAAACACCTAACACATTAACTCGCTTAAACCTAAAGAATTTAAACACGATGAAGCCCAAAAGAATAACACCGACAGTTGCTCCAAACCATATCAAATTGGTGTACTCCGCCTTTTCGGTTAACAGATGATGACTTAGGATTTCGAATGAATGAAATTGATAAATCGAAACTCCAATTAGTCCTATCGAGATAAAGACTAGCACAGCATTCCTCCAATTCTTTCGAACCAAAACCTTCTGATTATTCGCAAATTCGTCTTTGGCTAATTTAAGCCGTTCCTCATACTTCTCCACTTGCTTTAAGTAGGTTTTCTTCTTCTTACGATTGAGTTCGTTAAGCTCTTCCTCTGTCAATTCTTTAAAGGGCTTCTGAGGTAGCTCAAATTGAACATTCTTCTGTTTTCGTTGAGCAAACTCGCTGAAAATCTCAAAAATAAAATTGAAGCCTTCTAGTGCTAAAACAGCAGTAAAAGGTGCGAGTGGGAGAAGGTTTCTTAAGAATCCAGCGGCATTTCCCATATCCAGTTTCCATGAGAAGAGTACGTAGAGAAAAAACCCTGTGACCATTTGCCAAAAGAAGAAAGCATCAAGATTCCACCGTTTAATTTTAGCCACAATTCCTATAATGAAAAAGGTATACAATCCTGGACCAACTACATATATGTATCGCTGAAAGTAATGGCCAAACGTCCCATGTCCGTAGCGATTTGGTGACTCATTCTTACCAAATGTCTTATTGAAAACATAGGCGAAGTCTCCTTCGATAATACCTCCTGCTATATTCCATAACACCATAGGCACTCCAAGTACTAGAATGTATTTATACTGTTTCTCCTTAAAAAGAATATATGCCCAGAAAATTAGTAAGGCCGCTAGTTCGAGGCGCGCCAGTGGCAAAAGCCCTCCAATCAAAGCAAACCAAAACCACTTTTTATTGGCCAGAAAATACACCCCCAAACAAATCATCAAAACAGCTAACGGTTCAGATTCAGCATTCCGACTTATTGAAAAAAAGTATGTCTGAAACAACAAAAACGGTACTATCATAAATGCATTGCCCCTGCCCATCTTTTTCATGCCTTTGTAGAGAAAGTAGGCCCCAACTACTGTTAGGATAATCATCCACACATAGATACTCCATTTTCCCAATTGAACGACTGGGGCAAACAAAACCATGAACAAAGGACGATTCCAAAGACTAATGAATTTCCCTGGTTCGTTGAACGCATTTAGTGCATTATAATACCTTACAACGCAGTCGTCATCCCATGGTGCTTTGTCATAAATACCAAAAATCACGTTAACGACAGCATAGAGTAATAGCAATCCTATTACCAGCCTAGTCTCGGTACGATCATTTAAGGGGGTTCTTTTTTGAAATAGGTATTCTTT
>JBGCDF010000507.1:0-7722 GCA_045105095.1 Crocinitomicaceae bacterium
GGAGCAATTTTGGGCTCAAAATGGCGAAGTTGGGATGGTTGTAAATGGTAGGTGAGAAATGAGTTCGGGGTTCGAGAGCCTCACCCCTCGGTTTTCAGTTTTGCCAATTTGAGGGGTGAGGCTCTCGAACCCCGAACTCAAAAACGAAAAACGAAAAACAAAGAAGTATTGAGAGGAATACGGTCGCTTCGACTTCGCTCAGCGTCCGATAAACTTCGCTCAGTGTCTAACTAATTTCTGCTTGTGTACAACGAAGAATAAATGATGATATTCAAACCGAGGGGTGAGGCTCTCGAACCCCGAACTCAAAAAACGAAAAACAAAAAAAGTATTGAGATGAAGTCGAAGTGCAACTCAATCATCGAATTGAAATAAGGGGATGAGTAGTATTGATCGTTTACAGACTAAGCCATCACAGGTTCAATCCAATCACCGTGCTCTCGAATTAAATCGATCAAGGCATCAACCGCTTCGCTTTCATCAACATTCTTGCGAACGACCTCCTTTTCTTTGTACAGATGAATTTTTCCGGGACGTGTTCCAACATATCCGTAGTCGGCATCGGCCATTTCTCCAGGTCCATTCACGATGCAACCCATGATACCAATCTTAACTCCTTTCAAATGTGAAGTACGAGCACGGATTTTGGCTGTTGTTTCCTGAAGGTCAAAGAGCGTTCGCCCACAAGAAGGACATGAAATGTATTCGGTCTTAGAAATTCTAGTTCTTGTGGCTTGGAGGATCCCAAATGATGTCGAATTGATCAAGCCTACAGGTACATTCCCATGGAGCCAAACACCATCTCCAAAACCATCAATAAAGCTCACTCCGAGATCCGATGAAGACCAAAGTTGGAAAGTGTCAGGGTCTGATGTTGCGTGATGTGTTGTAAGAATAACAGGATTTAAAACCTTTTTATCCGCAAAAATCAACCGAATATTTCGAAATAACTGTGCTTTGTTAGAGAATTTACTTTCAAGAACGATGATCGCATTCGGATAGTTGAGCAAGTAATCTACCGCCAAGTTTTCCGCTGAATGTTTCACGTAGAAGATGTCGTTTTCGCTAAAATGAGAGCAATCAGATGAGTTTACTAACGCGAAATGTCCGTCCTTCTTAACCTCATTTTCTTTCCAGCTATCATAATCCGAAAGAACAATTAGGGTACCAGGTGTTTCAAAAGAAAGCGTCTGTTGTCCTATGTAAACGATGTCAGCGGCACTGTCCGTAATGTTCCATTTATCCAAAGGAACAGAGTAATTATATCCAAAACCAAAGAAATGAGATGGTTTGATGGTTTCCACTTGACTCAAATCCGCGACCACAACAGGTACGTGATGATCTCCGAGTTTCGAAACCTCTTTCGAAGCACGACGATTGTATGCGAAAGGATCGTATGACAATGAATCCATAGCCTGTTCAAAGGGAAAAATGGATTGATCTCGGGTATGTTTTGCCAATAATAACTGCGCAACAGGTATTTCAGCCTCAGGAGCCTCCGTCAATGAAACACGAACGGTATCACCCAAACCATCTTCTAACAACGCTCCAATTCCCACAGCAGACTTAATTCTACCATCTTCTCCATCACCGGCCTCAGTTACTCCAAGGTGAAGAGGATAACTCATCCCTCCAGCTTTCATTGTCGCTACGAGTAGGCGATAGGCTTGCACCATTACTAGTGTGTTACTCGCTTTCATGGATAAGACAATCTCATGATAGTCGTTTTTTCTACAGATCCGAAGGAATTCCATGGCAGATTCTACCATTCCTTCAGGCGTGTCTCCATAGCGGCTTAAAATTCTATCCGAAAGTGACCCGTGATTGGTTCCTATTCGCATAGCAGTGCCATATTCTTTACAGATTTCCACCAAAGGCGTAAACTTGGCCTCAATACGGTCTAATTCTGCCTGATAGGATTCCTCGGTGTACTCAATCTCTTCGAATTTCTTTTTGTCGGCGTAGTTTCCTGGGTTCACACGTACTTTTTCAACTACTCGAGCTGCAATTTCCGCAGCATTCGGTGTAAAGTGAATATCAGCAACGAGTGGGGCATCGTAACCTTCGTCGTTTAACTTTTGCTTGATTAAACTAAGGTTTTCGGCATCTTTCTTACTAGGAGCCGTAAGCCTAACTAATTCACAACCAACGTCAATCATGCGTTTTGACTGAGCTACTGAGCCATCTGTGTCCATGGTGTCTGTGGTCGTCATTGACTGAACCCGAATCGGAGCATCACCCCCAAGCGCGAGCTTTCCTATTTTTACTGATTTCGTTGGGAATCTCTTTTGAATGAGAAAATTTTCGCAATACGGAGGAAGGTTGTGATCTGACACTGTTCAATGTTTTCGGGTAAAAGTACAACAAAACTTGAAACATATCGTACCCAAAAATTGGGGCTAGGACTTGCACATTCTTCCCAAAAAAGAATAAAACAATGCGGAAAACACTATTTTCCGAAATAATTAGACTTACCTTTGCCTTTCCTTATTAGATGTTAAAACTATGGATTTATCAAAAGTTAGATACGCAGCTACTGAAAAAGAAGTGAGTGAAGGGCACGAAGATTTCTATAAAGTGCTTAGAAAAAGAGTCAACAGTTATTTCAAAGACAACAACATTTCGCGTCATGCAAATGCCAACATGGTGATCAAGTCATTGTTCATGGTTTCTTTGTATGTAGTTCCTTTCGTTTTAATGTTGACTTATTTTGAGTCAACTGGAATGGTTCTATTAATGTGGATCTTAATGGGATTCGGAATGTCAGGAATTGGTCTATCTGTTATGCATGATGCCAATCACAATGCCTATTCGAAGAATCAAAATGTGAACAAGATTATGGGTAAACTGCTTCTTCCAATAGGCGGTAGCCCTGTAAATTGGAAAATTCAACACAATGTTCTTCACCACACGTATACGAATGTTACGGGAATGGATGAAGACATTGATACTGGAATTTTGATGCGTTTTTCACCAAATCAGAAACGAAGAAAAGCACACAGATTGCAACATATCTATGCATGGTTCTTGTACGGATTTATGACGATAATGTGGTTTTCAACAAAAGACTTTGCTCAATTAGAGCGCTATAAAAAGAAGGACTTGCTGAAAACGCAAAATGTATCTTACCGTTTCATGTTGACATCCATTATTGCTACCAAGATTTGCTACTTAGGAGTATTTTTAGTTCTTCCGTTGATCTTTTCATCTTTACCATGGTATGGAGTTATTGGAGGGTATTTCATGATGCACTTCATTGCAGGAGTTGTTTTGGCAACGATTTTCCAGCCCGCGCACGTTATTCCTACTTCGAATTTCCCAGTTCCAAGTGAAACAGGGAATATTGAAACAGACTGGGCTGTTAGCCAATTGATGAATACAGCGAACTTTGCACCGAAGTCAACTTGGTTCTCATGGTACGTTGGAGGACTAAACTACCAGGTGGAACATCACTTGTTCCCAAATATCTGTCATGTGCATTACAAAAAGATCTCGCACATCGTTCGAGAAACGGCGTTTGAGTACAACTTACCGTACTACTCCTACAAGACGTTTGCAGACGCTTTGTATGAGCATGGAAAGCAATTATATCGTTTGGGCCGCAGTGACTCTAAATACGCACCGGTAGAGGCAAAGTAATGAACATAGAATCATTCCGAGATTATTGTCTGGCAAAGCCAGGTGTAACGGAGGGATTCCCGTTTGACGAAAAAACACTTGTATTTAAAGTGATGGGTAAGATGTTTGCCCTAACGAATGTCGACTTATTCGCTTCGGTAAATCTGAAGTGCGATCCAGAATATGCCATTGAGTTACGTGAAACATTCCAGGGTGTTAATCCTGGTTATCACATGAGTAAAAAGCACTGGAATACGGTAACAAACAACTCAGATGTTCCGGATCAGTTCTTACAGGAAATGATTGATCAATCCTACAACTTAGTGGTTAAGTCGCTGACGAAAAAATTACGTGATGGGCTGCAGGGTGGATAAGTTTGCTTGGAGTGTGCGGCTTGCCAAAACGCGTTCTCAATCATCAGACGCTATTTCCAAAGGCAAAATCCGTTTGAATGATCAACACGTGAAACCAGCCCGCGATGTGAAGTTGGGCGATACTATCCAGGTGATCAAGCATACTGCGACCTTTTCTTTCAAGATCATTCAACTTCTCAATAGTAGAGTAGGAGCGAAGCTTGTTACGGAGTATATTATCGACATTACGTCAGACGAAGAGCGCGAAAAGCTCAAAATGTATCAGGCTACTCAGCGTGTTTATCGTGAACATGGTACTGGAAAACCGTCGAAAAAGGATCGACGCGACCTGGATTCCTTCCTAGAAGAGTGGCAAGAAGATTAAAATAAACGTCTGATTTACAATATCTTGTAATTTTTTTCATTTTTTCTTGTAACTTTTTGTGGGCTTGTAGGTCTTACAACCAAATCAGAAAAACAGAAAGACATGAAAGCACTATACGCATTAATCGCATTATTATTCTCAGGGTTTATATCAATTGCACAGGAGTCAGAGATTCCGACGCCACCACCACCACCACCGATAGAAGAAATAGAAGGAGAAACCGACACGATGAAAATGAAGTTCGGAAATACTCAAGTGTTGGTAATTAGTAATCCAAATGGAGAGGATGACGTAGAAATTACAGTCGGAGATAGTGATAACGAGAGTGATTGGGAAGTGGAGCCAAGACGTTCTAGAAAAAGTGAAGCTCACTGGGCAGGGTTGGACTTTGGATTCATGATGTTGATGGACGAAAACTTTGACAACACCTTTGCAGATAACCGTTACTGGAACAATGACGCAGCGCGTTCACAAGTGTGGAACCTCAATATTTTAGAGCACAAATTCAACTTCGGTACGCCATACGTTGGATTAACAACAGGATTAGGGTTCAGCTGGAAGTCTGTAGCATTCAAAAACAACTATGTTTTGCAAACATCTGCAGATTCAACGTTCGCTGTGATCGATACAGTAAATCAATATTCAAAGAACAAATTAAAAGCATCATACTTAACAGTTCCGTTAATGCTCGAGTTCAATACAAGTGCAGACGAAGATAGAAGCTTTTACCTGGCAGCAGGAGTAGTTGGAGGTGTACGTTTGACATCAAAGACGAAACGTCAGGGAGAGTATGATGGAAAAGAATTTAAAGAAAAAGTAAAAGGAAGATATAATTTGAACGCCTTCCAATTGGATGCAGCAGTTCGACTAGGATACGGGAATTGGGGAGTATTTGCCAATTATGCCTTACTTCCGCTGTTTGATCAAGGAACAACGGTTGAAGCGTACCCACTGACGTTTGGCTTATCGCTTAATTTCTAAAGTAAAGTTTAATCACACATAAGTAGAAGTAGTATAGTTTAGCGTAAACAAGGCCCTGTTCCAATTCCGATAGTTATCGGGATTTGGAGCAGGGCCTTTTTCGTGCGATATGTCTGGGAAAGAATGTGATTGAAATTAATCGACTACCTCTTCAATTATTCGAATGGGATATTCCGACTCAATGGATTCCTTTTCATTCGAAGTGAGCTCATCGAATGATCTATTTAACGTTTTCAGTGATACCTTATTCCAGAATGTTTTGTGAGCACTGCGAATAAGCTTTTGTACTTCAACCAACTGTCCGTAGAGTGTTTTCCCACTCACTTTGATACGAACAAAAATGGATGAATCAACGGTGTCTAAGTAGTGAACTAAAGCAGGTTCTATTGCCGCTTTTTCTGCGGATTCATCATTTACCAAAAAAGTGTCCGGTACACTGATATCAATAACGAAGCCTTTTCCAAGTTTCGTCTCTGGTTGAGTAGGTTTAAGAACCGTTCGAACATAAGCTTTGTTCCGTTCATTTGTCATCACCATTGTGATCAATAACTGCGCTCTGTAAAAAGGATGCTCGAAATCAGCCGCCGTTAGATTAGCAAGAATTGCTTTGGACACATTTACAGGGTTCGTTGCACCCGAGGCCTCCACATGATCCGCGATTTTTTTTGACTTTAGATAGAACTCACTTGAATAGTACTTCAAGGAGTCGAACGTTTGAGCATTTTTGATACATTCTATTACCTGTCCCATATTCACGTCTGAGTTACGTAAGGACGTCATAATAGGTGTTTCGGGCGTATAATGAACCTCTCCTTGCTTAATGATTTCCTGGTAATAGTTAATTCTACCCTGACCATCCCTAGATGTCAAAATGCCAACTTGGATCAAATGATCTTCAATTGAATCCAAAGAAGCAGCAAGGTCTATGTCATTCTCGTCATACTGTTCTACCAAACATTGGTAGAGATTGTCTTCAATGGATTTCTCTCCTGTTTGACATCCGATAAAAACGATGAGAGCGAAAATAAGAGACATGTTCGTTTTCATAGGTCAGGTTTGATAGTGCAAATGATACTTGATCTGAATGAAATCATTTTCGAAGCAAATGGCGTTAGCCTGATCCAACCGAAGATGTTGAGCGACCTTCCCAAAAAGAGGAATTCCCTCTCCTAAAAGTACAGGAGCTTTCGTAATGGTTATTTCGCTTAAGAGTTTTAGCTTGATAAATGATTGTATTGTTGTTCCTCCGTCGATATAAGCGTGTTTATGACCTTCTTGGTGTAACGAGTCGATCAAATCTAAAAGATTACCTGAGAAGAGCTCTATTTTACCCTCCATGTTCTCAGGTGCAACGTTCAAAGTATTACTTAAAACGATAATGCGTAAATCACCATATGGCCATTGTTCAGGCCTTAAGCCCATTGCTGAAATGGTTTCCATGCATTTGCGCCCCATAATCATGCAATCAACAGAAGATAAATAGGCCTTAAACCCCATATCGGCATTGTCTCCTGTTAGTTCTTTTCCGTTTCCAGCTGTTTGAAGCCAGTCCACGCCACCTTCGTTTGTAGCGATAAACCCATCAACGCTGGTAGCTATATATGCTGAACATTTCATATTTCAAAAGTTGAATCAGCAGTAAGTATACAAAAAAGGGCGTCGAATCCCGATCCCGATCCCGATAACTATCGGGATATCGGGGAGGAATCCCTTTCATCGTTGTAAGAAGTAACTTTTTTATCTCTTGGCAACTCTGATTTTGATTGTCACAAGTTCGAATTTTTAATGTCTTGTATACCTTCTTCAAAATCAATCGCATTTGAGTATCCTAGCTCGGTTCTAGCTTTCTGATCAGAAACGGAAAATTCTGTAGCCATTAATCGAATCATTAACGGAGCTACGGGAGGTCTGGATTTCAAACCGAGGGTTCGCCAAATACCGCCCAACAGATGAGCAAGGAATAGAGCCAAACCTCTTGGAAGTTCTTTATCTGGAGGAGTCAACCCTTCCGCTTCCATAAGTGCCGAAAAAGTGGTCCGCATCGATCTTTGGTCACCGTCAGTAACGAAATATGCCTCGCCACCAGCATTTGAATTCAATGCGGATAACACAGCATTGGCCAAATTGCGCGTATGGATAGTGGATAGAATTTGGTGTCCTCCTCCGATCCACCGCCAAGAACCCTTCTTAACTAAATCCGCCATTTCTTTGAGGTGATGATTGTTGGGCCCCCAGATAGCTGGTGGGCAGAGAAATAGTCGTCATCGAGGAGGAGTTGTAGGCTAGAACGATCTTTTCTGCAATAGCTTTTGTTTTGGGATACAACGCTGTGGGAAGTCCTTTTTCTGCGTTGTCTTCTGATAAGTTTCGAATGGGAGATCCAGG
>JBGCDF010000508.1:0-7603 GCA_045105095.1 Crocinitomicaceae bacterium
GTTTCAATTCGATTCCTTCACTCCTTAAAATAGGCGCCGATAACATACTAAGTTCTATTTTTCATTTTCGGAATACGAGATGCTTAAGATATTAAATCCACAGGTTTTGATCTTGATCCTTTGTTTACTCAACGATTGGTAACTTAGTTAAGCTGATTGATTTGCACAATGTCCGCCTAAACTTTAAAAGAATCAATTAAACAAGAACGCCCCAACCCACTATATAGTAACCAGGGTTGAGACGTAATCTTGAAACCAAAATTCAAGTCGTTTTAAAGCTTATCTAATGCTGTGCTTATGACTAATCTGAACTGTCCTGCTAGGCCAATAAGCTTAACTTAATTTCTTCGTGCTTGTTTAAAAGTGGGAGTGGTACAAACGTACTATTGTTCCATATGACTTTTCTAGGTAGAAATACCCGTTTCATCCCTAATTCAGATTTTTCGAAATAGTTATCCAAGAGAGATTTACTTAAATCAACCGTAAAAACCGCTCATCCTTTTTCCTTGACAAACTCATATCACAACCTTATCTTGGTGGAAAATTACGACTGTGGCTGAAAAAGTATTAAGTATCAGAGGTCTATCTAAAAACTATAAAAGTTTTCCTGCTGTAAAGGGCGTCAGCTTCGACGTTGAACGGCAGATGGTTTTTGGAATCTTAGGACCAAACGGAAGTGGAAAAACGACCACTTTAGGAATGTTAATGGGGGTAATTCGACCTTCTGGAGGAAATTTTGAATGGTTCAACAATGGACAGAAGGATGAAAATCGAAAACGAATAGGATCGCTACTCGAAACGCCAAATTTTTACCCTTACCTATCGGCTGTTCAAAACTTGCAGATATCTGCGAAGATTAAAGGAATTGATTCTCCAGAGAAATCCATTGAAAATGTCTTGAAGACTGTCGGCCTTTATCAACGTCGTGATTCAAAATTTAAAACGTTTTCCCTAGGAATGAAGCAACGTTTAGCCATTGGCGCTGCCTTGCTTGGAAGCCCAGAAGTCCTTGTTTTGGATGAGCCAACAAATGGTCTCGATCCTCAAGGAATAGCTGAAATTCGTGAGTTGATTATCCGAATTGGAAAAAGCGGTAAAACCATTATCATTGCCTCACACATCCTAGATGAGATTCAGAAAGTATGTACTCACTGTGCTATTCTCCGTGAAGGAGACTTGCTGCAGGTGTCCACGATTGACCATCTCATCGGGAATGAAGATGTTCGATTGATTAAAGTGAAAGCAGGAGATATGACTAAGGTTCAATCTTTGATAGACGCCGAAAAGAGTTATTCTGTTTACAAGGAGGAAGATGGAACGATCATTATTCGTTGTTCGCGCGATGTGACTGCTGAAAAAATGAATCAATTCTTCTACGAAAAAGGAGTGGTATTGAGTCAGTTGAATGAGTTCAGCGAAAGTTTAGAGAACCAATTTTTAGAAATTATCAAGAAATCATGAAACGAGCGTGATATTTATCAATCAGAATTTTATCAAAATTGATTTAAAAAATATCATACGAGAGCGAAGCGGTTACATAAGTGCAGACTTTTTTCTGCATTCTTCCGCAGAAAAAAATTAAACATATGAAAAACCTAATTGCTATTGAATGGATGAAGCTTCGCAGATTGGTTACCATGAAGGTAATTCTAATCATTTATGCCATCACCATTCCGATTTTATACTACTGCGTAAGCTTCATTAAATTTGGACCGTTTTCTACACCTGATTGGGTGTATCAGTTTCCAGATTGCTATACCTATGTTGCCTACATTGCGTCCTATTTCAACCTGTTAATAGGGGTAATTATTATGGTGTTTACTTCCAATGAAATCAAGTACAAAACTCAGCGACAGAATGTCATCGATGGTTTGAGTAAGCGAGATATGATATTTGCGAAGTTCGCGTTGGTATTGATCTTTTCGATAATCGTTACCCTGTATGTAGCATTAGTAGGGATGATTTTTGGTCTAATTTACAGCGATGATCTTTCCCAAATATTTTCGGGACTGGAGCAAATTGGAGTGTATTTTATTTCTGTATTAGGCTATTTTTCTTTTGCCTTCTTTTTTGCAAGCTTAGTGCGAATGCAAGCTCTCGCGATCATCTTATACATTTTTTCTACACTTATCGAGGGACTGATTGGATTGGCCATACCTAAAGGGATTAGTCAGTTTTTCCCGTTAACGACCTTCGCTAATTTGGTGCCTGATCCTTTCCGTAAATTATTTGCTCCCTTAATGGAAAATCAACCACCAATTCCAGATCAGTTCATTTTAGGTCAGGGGTGGAGTATTGTATTCGCATTCTTTTACATTTTCTGTTTCGTATTTATTAGCTACTGGGTCATCAAAAAACGTGATATCTAAATGTCCTGTTAATCAGAAATTTTCAGCAGGTCATCGAAACTTAATCGTGGAGAAGCGGATAGCGAAATTAATCCTTATATTTAGCGCACAAACTCAATACCTATGGCTAGTAAACGCATCCTTAAGAAAAGAGCAATGGACATGTTGTACGACGTCGCATCCGAATGCGATTACATCATCAGTACAGGAAATGGAGAAGTTGAAGGAGCACAGAAACTATTGAACGATGTCGAAGATTGTTACAGTGAATTCGTGAGTAAAATCAATTCAACGAATGACAAAAAAGCGTTGAAAGCACTGAAGAAACAAATTGAAGAAGATGGAACTTCTTTTATCGAACAGGCAAATAAATTGGCTTAATTAAATACATAATACACTACAAAAACGAACGAATATGTGGGCTTGGTTAAAACGACTATTTAGAATTGGAAAAGCAGAGGCGCATTCTGCCTTGGATAAATTAGAGGATCCTGTAAAAATGACGGAACAAGGAATCCGTGATTTGAAAGCGAACCTTGAGAAAGCAATGGTTGCCATGGCTGAAGTGAAAGCGATGGGTATTCGTTCTAAAAGCGAAGTAGAGAGTTACGAAACAAAGGCGGCGGATTATGAAACGAAGGCCATGTTGTTGTTGAAGAAAGCAGGGGCTGGTGAAATGGATGCGGCGGATGCAGATCGTTTGGCTGCAGAAGCACTTGTGAAGAAGCAAGAAAATACGGCGCAAGCAGCTTTAGCGAAGAAGAATCAATTGTACTTCGAGTCGAATTCTGACAAGTTGAAATCGAATATTGATGATTTAAAGAAGAACATTTCGAAATACGAAAACGAGTTGAAAACATTGAAAGCTCGTGCTAAAGTGAGTTCTGCCCAAAAGAAGATCAACAAAGAGATGGCAGGAATTGATTCAAATTCTACAGTCGCTATGTTGGAGAAAATGAAAGACAAAGTAGCTCAAGAAGAAGCATTGGCAGAATCATATGGAGATATGGCATCAGAAAGCCGCTCATTGGATGAGGAAATCGAAGATGCGTTGGATTCAACATCTGCAGAGATCAAAGTGAAATCTGATCTAGATGCATTGAAAGCAAAAATTGCTTCTGGAGAATAACTACAATTCATAAAACTTTAATGTCCCAATTCTGATCCTATAATGGGCGGATCGGGACTTTTTCTTTCTGCTATGAAACTCACTACCAAACAAATCTTATTGCTCATCGGAGCACTTGCGTTCGTCGGAATGCTTTTCGTCAATTTTGAAGAAAGTAAAGATCAAATGTTGTTTCGCGCAACTACGCTTGGTGGATTGATGGTCTTTTTCTGGTTTTCCGACGTCATTCCAATGTATGTTACCGCATTGCTGCCTATCGCCTTGGGTGGACCAATGGGATTGATTTCTCCAGATGAAATAGCAGGGGCGTATGCAAATAAGTTCATTTACTTATTTCTAGGAGGATTCATCTTGGCTTTGGCCATGGAAAAATGGGATGTGCATAAGCAATTAGCTCAGACAATCATTCGAAAGGTTGGGAGATCGAAGTCACGAGTGCTACTCGGTTTTATGGTTAGTACTGGTGTGTTGAGTATGTGGATCTCCAACACCGCTACAACAATCATGATGCTTCCAATGGTATTAGCAGTTATCAAAAACCTAGATGATCAGGATAATTCTCGTTTTCCTCGTTTTCTGTTGTTATCGGTTGCATATTCAGCTAGTATTGGTGGAATGGCCACTCTAGTAGGCTCCCCACCGAATAGCATCTTGGCTGGATACCTTGCAGAAAATCATGGAATCAATATTTCTTTTGCTGATTGGATGGAATTCGGATTGCCACTTTCGTTGGTGCTACTCACCTTGCTGTATTTCTTCTTCATCGTGCTTCTAAGAGGGGAGAGTAATGGCGATAAACTGAATATTGAGATTGAAAAAAAGCCCTGGAACAGAGATCAAAAAAAGATCATTGTGTTCTTTTCCGTTATTGTGACTTTGTGGACGACAAGAGGATTGGTACTGTCTAGCCTCGAATCATTCAACATTAATTTCTCGTATGGAGATGAGCACGTAGCCATTTTGGGAGCGATACTCATGTTTATAATACCAAGTTCAAAAGGTCAGCCTTTGTTAGAGTGGAATGATACGCAAAAATTGCCTTGGGGCGTTTTGCTGTTATTCGGAGGAGGATTGGGATTGGCAAAAATGTTAGAAACGAACGGAGTTATCACGGAGGTCGCGGAGTTATTCGAGGGATTAAAGAATGTGAGTATCGGTATTCTACTTTTTATTGTGGTATCCATCGCAATTTTTGGGACGGAATTCATGTCGAACACAGCATTGGTGAGCGTATTTATCCCCGTTATTGCCACCTTCGCAATTGGCGCAGGTATTTCTATTACGGAACTGTGTGTTCCTGTTGCTCTTTCAGCTAGTTGTGCTTTCATGTTACCAATCGGAACTCCTCCAAACGCTATTGTTTTTTCAGGAACCAATCTGAAAATCAAGCACATGGTTCAAACTGGATTTATCCTTAACGTGATGGCAGTGCTAATTGTAGTTACTTACGCTATGTTGTTCATCAGCTAAAAGCAATAAGCTCTCAAGCCCTCGCTCTTATTTATCCGTGGTTTCAACGGTCTCAATTTGCTTTTGAAACTCTTCTAATGTGACCCACGGCTTCAGATAAGACTCTTTGACTTTTATTTCGTAAGTGTTGAGGGAAAGTTGGTATTTACAGATGACATCTACAGAACCACAGTAATCCAGTGAAATTGTTCCAAAAATCGTTTGATTTTCGTAAAATTTACGATTCGGATCATTTTGACTGCGATCATCTAATGTAGCATCGAGATGGCTGTAGCACTTCGTCATGAATAAGTGCGGGTTCCTTACAGTAAGAGATTCCGAGATACGATCTTGTACTTTCTCTTTTACAATTTTTTGAACTTCTTCACGAGAAATTTCCTTTGCATCTTCAGTCCACCCAAGGTTCAAGAAGTTGACTCCCAAATTATTTTTGGTCGCGAAACTCAGGCTAACCATTAATAGAATTATTCCCAATGCGATGAATTTAGTGTACTTTCTCATGATGCTATGTTTAACGTGTGAAACCTCTTTTTGTTAAGTAGAACCAGTATTTCCGCAAGAATCAAGTTGATGATCCATGGAATATAGGCGCTTAGAATAAATGTTGTATCGTAATCGAAATTGAAATATCGTGAAGCAATAGGTGTGAAAAGGCGTAAAGTCACACCAGATAATGTCATCGCGTAACTTCTGATCATCCAGTTGTAATGTCCTTGTACGTCACCTCTAAGAATACGTTGAAAAGCGATATAGGTAGGAATCATCCATGCCATCGACATCAAAATAAATCCGATCGTAGCAAATTGTCCTCCCTCTGCAAAGAAGGCCAAGTACAAACCAGTTGGGCCACTCACGAATAATATAGAACCGATGTAGATTTTTCCCAGTTGTTTATGGAGCTTCGCTTTGAAAGAAATTAGTTTGGAAAAGAACAAAGGGATCGCAATGATCGTGACGATTGCTCCAAACAATAAATGAAGGTAAAAAGCACCTAACCATATTCCATTGTCAACCATTGCTTGTTTTGAACCAAGAAATGATTTGGTTAAATCGAAGTCAAAATAACTCAACGCGATTCCTGCAAGACACATTGCTAAAAATATGACTAAAAACCATCCTATGTAAAAAAGTGCTTTCAAAAACTGCGATTTTCTATTACCTGTACAACAATGAAACCAAAAAGATCAAATCATACTTTTTTCTTGTATGGTTCATATCAAAAAATCAATGAAAAATAGATACCTTTCAGCTAAGAAAAACGATTAAAACTGAATCAATGAAAGTACTTCTTTCGCCTGCGAAGGCATTAGACATGGATAAGCAAATTAACGCACCTTCAGCATCTGCTCCCATTTTTATGGATAAGAGCGAATCACTGGTAAAAAAGCTGTCTAAGTTTTCTTCCAGAAAGATTGGTGAAATGATGCACCTTTCGAAAGATCTTTCCGATTTGAATCAGGAACGTTATCAATCTTGGGGGGCAGATACAGAGCTGAATGACGAAAATACCTACGCTATTGCTGCGTTTAATGGCGAAGTATATCGTGGATTTGATGCTCCATCCTTGACAGAAGAAAAACTGAGAGAGGCACAGGATACCGTTCGAATCTTGTCTGGACTATATGGAATTTTGAAGCCCTTGGATGTTATTTATCCTTACCGTTTAGAGATGGGGACAAGATGGTCTGTTACACCAAAAACTACTTCGCTTTACAAATTCTGGGGAACGAAAATCGCGGATGCGTTGAACGAAGAGAATGAGGATGAAATCATTGTGAACCTGGCTTCAACAGAATATTTCAAAGCAGTCGACAAAAAGGTATTGAAAGGAAGAGTGATCACTCCGACGTTTAAGGATCTCAAAAATGGAGAATACAAAACCATTATGGTGTTTGCCAAGCGTGCGCGAGGACAGATGGCTCGTTACATTGTAGATCACTCAATTTCTAATCCCGAGGACATCAAAGGATTCGACACGGACGGTTATGGCTACGATGAGAATTTGTCATCTGAAAACGATTGGGTCTTTACGCGCTAGTCAAGCTTCCTTTTTTGGATACATTAATGGCAAGAACTTTGATCCTATTCAGACAAGGATTGTACAGTCTAATATATGATGAGATCATTAAGTATAGGTTTAGTATTGATTTGGAGTTTAGTCGCTTGTTCACAAGTGTCAACTTCAACGGCTCAAATTGAATCTTTTGAAGGTTTCAAATCATTAAGCTCAAAACCGCTTTATCAGAAGTACGGACAGGTTTCAGCTGTTAAAGTTGTCTACGATAACAATACAGACAAATTGCATTTCATCGATGCTTCAGAATATGACTACCATCATGAGTTTTGCGAGGATGAGCTCGGCTATTTTAAGACCTTGACGGATTTTAATAACGAGAATTATTCAAGCGATCAATCCAGAGAATTCTTATTAGGGAACATCAATTATTATCAATCACTTGATAAGTTTGCGCTGGAATTAGGACCAACCGATCGAATGAATGTAAAGCATTTAGTGAAGTTGTTCGAAGCCATTCGAGAAGATGTATACTTCAGTGACAAATTCTATCTCATGATGAGCACGGGGCATGTCATCAGCTTGAAATCACAACTTTCAAAAGACATTCCATTACTGACGCCCGAAGACGTTTATTCAAAT
>JBGCDF010000509.1:0-9229 GCA_045105095.1 Crocinitomicaceae bacterium
CGCTCGCATCAAATGTTTGGAATGCTGGCTTGCAAGCTTACAGCGCAGAAAATTTTCTTGCGGCGATGGAGCCTGATCCAGGCTTTGCTCTTGCCCGGGGTGTTTTTCTTGTTAATGTTTGTGAAGCTGCGTGGAATGAAATCTCTGAATATTTATCAGCCATTTCACTAACACGACCACGACGAACGTTCTTCAATTCGAACAATTCACTTAACTGCTCGCTTGAAATTCCATTCATATCGTGAATGTATCCTGAAGAATCAGACATTGTAACAACTGTTCCTCCAAGTTCGATTACTTTTTGAGCTGCATATTGTGCAACGTTACCCGAACCTGAAATGGCTACTTTCTTTCCTGCGAAAGAATCGTTTTTAGTCGCCAACATCTCTTTTGCGAAGTACACAGTTCCATATCCTGTTGCTTCTGGACGAATCAACGATCCTCCCCAGTTCAAACCTTTACCTGTCAATACTCCCGTAAACTCATTACGGATTCTTTTGTATTGTCCAAACATGTAACCGATTTCACGACCTCCAACTCCAATATCTCCTGCGGGAACATCTGTGTTTGGTCCAATGTGCTTACAAAGCTCTGTCATGAATGATTGACAAAAACGCATTACTTCAGCATCCGATTTCCCTTTTGGGTTGAAATCTGATCCACCTTTTCCTCCCCCCATTGGCAATGTTGTCAATGAATTTTTGAAAACTTGCTCAAATCCTAAGAATTTCAAAATAGACAAGTTTACAGAAGGATGGAAACGAAGTCCTCCTTTGTAAGGTCCGATCGCTGAGTTAAACTCAACACGGAAACCTCTGTTAACATGAACTTCTCCGTTATCGGCAGTCCATGGAACACGGAACATAATTGTGCGTTCTGGCTCAACCATTCGATCCAAAATTTTCGCCGCTTTGTACTTAGGGTTTTCCTCGATTACTGGGATTACTGCCTCAGCAACTTCGTGCACCGCTTGAAGGAATTCAGTCTCATGACCGTTTGACACCTTCACTTTTTCCATGAATGCATCAATTTCCGCTTGATATTTATTAGACATATAATTTGATTTAATACAGTTGAGCAAATGTATGTAATTTTTAAATTCCTAAATCAAAATAAATGAGGATGTTTGCAGTTCAAATGTTAGATAATTATACGATTCTTAAAAAAGATGATCTAATTATTAACTTTACATCAAAGTTTTTTTGCCTCTTTTGGGCAACTTAATAATAGGCATGTTCGTCTCTTGATCGAACACAAGTTCAGACCTAAGAAAAAAATGATGAAAAATATAACTTCCAATCTACTAGTAGTTATCGCCTTCTTGGTAGGTTCATTCAATGCAAATAGTCAAGCTTCAGTATGTCTAGGGACAGATGCTTCAGTTTGTATCGGATCTTCCATAGATATTGTTGATTGTAATCCTGGATCAGTTTCAGGGATCGTTCTTCCGAGTCCAACAAACGTAAGTTTAAGTGATGATTCATGGAGTGCTGCAGTTCCTCTTGGATTCACAGCGAACTTTTACGGAACAAATTATACGCAATGTGTTATCGGTTCGAATGGAGTAGTTTCCTTCAATCTAGGAAATGCTAACGGATACTGCCCTTGGGCGCTTGGTGGAGCAGGAACGATGCCGAACCCTGGATTTGCTGCTGCTCTCAATTCAATGATGCCTGCATATCACGACATTAACCCAGCAAACTCTCCAGGAGGTTCCATTTATTACCAAACAATCGGAACTGCTCCTAACAGACAATTCGTTGTTGTATATAAAAACCTATCAGCATTCGGCCCTCCTGGATTCTGTATCGACATGGCACTAATTGTAAACGAAACTTCTAACGTAATCGAATACCACATTTCTTATAAAGCCTTGTCTCCAACATGGAATGGTGGATTAGGAATTCAAGGTGTACAAAATGCAACGGGTACTGTTGCTAGTATTACACCGGGGCGAAATAACTCACAATGGTCAATTTTAGCACCAGAAGCGAAAGCTTGGACTCCAACGTCTCCAACGAACACAAGCGCTTATTCAATTAGCAACATTCCTTTCCAACCAATCGTTAACGCTGCTTCTGGTGGTTCATTGGCTTGGGGAAATACGCTAAACAATACGCAACAACCATATAATAACGGTACGCTGACAGTAAACCCAGTCCTTCCTGGTACGACGGGATATTTCTTAGTATCGTCTCTACCAGTAGCATGTTCGAATAACCCGGCAATTGCCAATTCAGACACAACTTTTATTACAGGTGTTAGCTCACAAGTCTCAGCAGCTTCGACTCCAGATATTTGTTCTGCAAGTCAAGGTACAGTAACTGCAACACCAGTATCTGGTATTCCAGCTTATACATACAGCTGGCCAACTCTTGGAGGAGCAACAACTCAAACAGTGACAGGCGTAGGAGCCGGAACGTATCAAGTAGTCATGACTGACGGAAACGGTTGTTCTTCGACAGCTAACGTAACTGTTGGTGATACACCGGCAGCATTCTCTGGTTCAACAACGGTTGTTTCGTGCCCAGGAGGAAATGATGGTACTGCAACAGCAACAATGACTCCTCCTCTAGGAACTATCACCTATCAGTGGGATGATCCACTCATGCAAACAACACAAACTGCGGTTGGCTTGACTGCGGGTCAATACAATTGTACAGTTACTTCAGATGTTGGCTGTACAGATATTGTAACTGTAGATGTGACTGAAATCCCTGGTATGATTGGAGTAATTGCTAGTCAATCGGATGTAACGTGTAACAGCGGAAATGACGGAATCATTGATGTTGATGTTACTCAAGGAACTGGACCATACACGTATTCATGGGACAACTCAATTTCAATGAGTGATGTAGCCAATGATTTGGCCGCTGGAACTCATACGGTGACAATCACTGATGCTAATGGCTGTATAATTACAGTTACTGGTACAATTAGTGAACCTGCTCCGCTTACCATTACTAGCCTTACGCCAGACACCCAAATTTGTCCTGAAGATGATATTATGTTGACAGCTGTTGGGACTGGAGGATCTAGCCCTTACACATTCACATGGACGGAAGCAGGAGCAGTAATTGGAACTGGAACGACAATTACGGTAGATCCAGCTGTGACAAACACACAATACTGTGTAACGCTTTCTGAAGTATGTGGTTCACCAACGACCAATGAGTGTATGATTGTTACCTTCCCTACTCCAATTGAGCCATCAGCCACAGTTGATGAAGCGGAAAAATGTATGCCTGGAAGATTTGAGTTTACGAATACTTCAACAAACGCAGCAGAGATTGCAACTACGTACTGGGAATTCGGTCCTGACGGAGCGACTTTGGAAACGGGAGCAGATTCAACACATTATCAATTCAATGAAGTAGGAATATTCGATGTCATTATGACAACGACTTCAATCTATGGATGTGTTTACACTGATACAATGGAGCAAATTGTTGAAGTGAAACCGAATCCAATTGCAGATTTCACTTTCTCAACGAATCCTACAACGATTTTCGAGCCAGCTGTTCAAATGCAGGATCGTTCTTCTGTTGATGTGATAGCGTATAGCTGGTACAGTCCAAATTCAAACCCTACGACAAGCGGAATTTCTGACCCTAAGTTCTATTTCCCAGAAGAGGTAGGATCATATCCAGTAACCCTAGCTGTTGTAACTGAGCACGGTTGTGTTGATACACTAACATTGTATTTGAACGTTGTTCAAGACATCTTGTTTTTCGCACCAAATGCATTTACGCCTGACGGGGATGAATTCAACCAACTTTGGAAAGCTGAGATTCAAGGAATCGATGTCTACGACTTTGAACTATTGATCTTCAACCGCTGGGGAGAAGTGATCTGGGAAAGCCGAGATCCTTCAATTGGATGGGACGGAACATACAATGGTCAAATCGTTCAGTCGGGTATGTACACCTGGGTTGCCCGTGTGAAAGATCTTTACAATGATGCCAATTATGAATTCAACGGCTCAATCAACCTGTTGAAATAAGCATTCTAACATAGAATTTTATCGATGAAATCCTTCTCTTTATCCAAAGAGAAGGATTTCTGCTTTTCTTTGGTATCGTTTTTGTCTTACTAGAGGAAAATAGTTTGTAAGTTTGAAAAAATATCAACCATGAAGAAAATAATCATACCCATAGGAATTTGCGCTTCACTCATCCTTTCATCATGTGATGTACTGAATGATGTCGCAGAAGTACTCGTAGACGGATCAGAAACGTCGGAAACAACACCAGCATTAACAAACGGCGAAGTTATCCAAGGACTAAAGGAAGCATTGAACGTTGGAATTAAAAATTCTGTTAGCCTTACTTCAGTAACAGATGGATTCCTGAAGAATGCTGATATTCGTTTGCCTTTCCCTGAGGATGCCCTTCGCGTGAGGGAGAAAGCACTTGAGTGGGGACTTGATGGACAAGTTGAAAAATTTGAAACTACATTGAACCGAGCTGCTGAGGAAGCAACAAAAGAAGCTCTTCCAATTTTTAAAGATGCCATTCTTGGAATGAGTATCTCTGATGGATTCTCTATTCTAAAAGGAGGTGACGGAGCTGCAACAACGTTCTTAAAAAACAATACAACTGCTGAATTGGTTCAAGCATTCGCACCTAAGGTTGATGCTGCAATCTCGAAAGTGAAATTGACAGAATATTGGGAACCAATTGCAACGAAATACAATGCATTTGCCAATCTTCCTTTGACGAGCGCGGAGCCTGTGAATACGAACTTGAACGAATATGTGACAGAAAGAGCCATCTCAGGTTTGTTCCACATGGTTGAGCAGGAAGAGAATAAAATTCGAAAAGATCCTTTAGCTCGAGTAACTGATATCTTACAAAAAGTATTCGGAAGCTTAGGCGGAGGAAACTAAAATTTGATAAACCGATTTATTGAAGTCCCGACATTCCGATAGCCATCGGAATCGGGACTTTTTCATTGAAATCCAATTGAGAATACTTATTTTCATCGAACAAAATCGACTAAATGCAATACCCGCACACCGAATTGGTTCTAAACGACAAAGGCCAGGTTTATCATCTGGCACTATCTCCTGAAAATGTATCAGACAAAATCATTCTCGTCGGAGATCAGGACCGTGTAAATCTTGTTGCGTCATTTTTTGATTCTACCGAACATAGTTCACAGCATCGGGAGTTTGTGTGCAAAACGGGCATGTACAAAGGAAAGAGAATCTCTGCTGTTTCAACCGGGATAGGAACCGACAACATCGACATCACGATTAACGAATTGGATGCTCTTTTTAACATCGACCTGGAAAAGCGAGAAGATAAGCCTGAGAAAACATCACTCACGATGATTCGTATCGGAACATGTGGAATTTTGCAACCTGAAGTCCCTGTCCATTCGTACATTCTGTCCACTCATGCCTTCGGATTGGACAATGTGGCGCACTACTATGAAATTCCATTTAGTGACGAAGAGACTGAATTAAATACAGCCATCAACAAGGCCGTTCCGCTTCCGAATGCAATCAATACTTATTTGGCAAAGGCTTCTGAAAGTGTAACAGATAAATTGCGCTCTGATCAAACTGTCGAAGGAATTACCATTACCTCCAGTGGATTTTATGGCCCACAAGGACGTCAACTTCGACTCCAAAACAGAACGAATGAACTCAATGAGCAATTGACTGCTTTCAAACACGGAGATTCCAGAATAACCAATTTCGAAATGGAAAGTTCGGCATTGTTCGCACTCGGAAAAGGGTTGGGACACCACTGTGGTACAATCTGTCTAGGAATTGCTAACCGTCCGAACAAAGACTTTTCGAAAGGCTATCACAATGACATGATGAAATTGATTGAATACGTTTTGGATCGCATCTAATCTGCGCAAAGCACACCGCACAACACGCTCTCATTAAAAATCCGTAGCTTTATGCTTAATGGAACATAAAAATGTCAATTTCGCCGTTCTTATAGACGGCGACAATATACCATCTGCTCATGTTGAAGAAATGATGGAAGAAATAGCCAAGTACGGCAACCCCACAATCAAACGAATTTATGGCGATTGGACAAAACCACATCTCACGAAGTGGAAAAATCTATTGCTCGAAAATGCAATTACTCCGATTCAGCAATACGGCTATACAACTGGAAAAAACGCAACCGATTCTGCAATGATTATTGATGCCATGGACATCCTCTACTCTGGAAAAGTAAACGGATTCTGCATCGTTTCAAGCGACAGTGACTTTACACGATTGGCTACTCGATTGAGAGAAGCAGGAATGACGGTATTAGGAATCGGAGAGCGAAAAACACCGAATCCTTTCATCGTAGCCTGTGATAAATTCATCTATGTCGAGATTTTAAGAAATCGAAGCACAAAAAAGGATTCCTCCAGCGACAAGCAAGCTGATAGTGAAAAACCTACAGTCGATAAAATCTCACACAAGGAAATCAACCTGATTAGGACATCTATTTCTGATGTATCTGACGATGACGGTTGGGCATATTTGGGAGATGTTGGAAATCTCATTCAAAAGAAAAAGCCTAGCTTCGACTCGAGAATCTACGGTTTTGAAAAACTCACTGCACTGATCCGTTCCCTGAAAGAATTCGAAGTTGAGCAAAGAGATACGCCTAAAAGTCGACACAAACTAATGTTTGTTCGAAACGCTGAAATCAAAAAGAAAACAACCCGTGCTCCTCGCAAAACTGCGAGCAAACGAACGAGCACTAAAAAATGAGAAAATCGGTCGTCCTAATTTCGATTCCGATATTCCAATTCCAATAGCTATCGGAATATCGGATACACGGAGACTGATCAAGACAATAAAACTAAACATGAAGTTTACAGAATTAAACCTACGATCTGAACTACTCGAAGCGATATCCTACATGGGATTTGAGACAGCTACACCTGTTCAGGAGAAAGCCATCCCCATCATACTCAACAACGACGACATCATTGCATGCGCGCAAACGGGAACGGGGAAAACTGGAGCATTCGTGCTTCCCATTTTGAACAAATTAATCGGGAAAGAAGACACGAACATCAATACGCTTATCATTGTTCCAACGCGCGAATTAGCGATACAAATCGAACAACAAATTCAAGGTCTATCCTACTTTATTTCGGTAGGATCGATGGCCATTTATGGCGGTGGAGATGGAAAAGATTGGTCTATTCAGAAAGAAGCATTGACCCAAGGAACGGATATCATTGTGGCTACCCCAGGAAAACTTATTTCGCATTTGAAGCTGGGATACGTCAACTTTAAACACGTGAAACATTTGGTATTGGATGAGGCCGATCGCATGCTCGACATGGGATTCATTGATGATTTAAAAACCATCACTTCTCACCTACCAAAAGAGCGTCAAACGCTCATGTTTAGCGCAACGATGCCTAACAATATCAAATCGCTGGCTAAACGAATCATGAAAGAACCGAAAGAAATTACGTTCGCCGTTTCAAAACCAGCTGATGGCGTGGATCAGAAAATGTACATGGCCCATGAAAATCAAAAGATTGGAGTGTTAACGCATATTCTTAAGGAACGTAAAGATTTTGATAGCATTATCGTTTTTACCTCATCCAAGATGAAGGTTTCACAAATTGTTCGATCTCTTCGTAAAGCCGGATTTAAGGCCACGGGGATTTCTTCCAATTTAGATCAAGATAGTCGAGAGGAAGTACTGAGAGGCTTTAGATCAAAGCGCATTCGTATTCTCGTTGCAACAGATGTTATGAGCCGTGGTATTGATATCAAGGAAATCAACATGGTTGTAAACTATGATGTACCTCACGATGCGGAAGATTACGTTCACCGCGTAGGACGAACTGCGAGAGCAAATACGAAAGGTGAAGCGTTCACGCTGATCAACGAAAAAGACATGCACAAAGTGCGCAAAATTGAGCGCTTGATTGAAACGAAGTTCGAAAAGCTGGCTCCACCTGAAGCGCTTGGTCCAGGACCTGAATGGACTGAAAAAAGCAACTTCAAGGGTCGTGGCAACGGGAAAAAACGGCATTATCACAATAAGAAGAAAGGCCCTAGAAAACCACAAGGGAATAAAGGCGGAAATGGGGCTAAACCTCAAAACAGTCAGAAATGAAAATAACCTTCTCACTATTCAGCCTATTGTTGATAGCGAGTTTATTGCTTAGCTCCTGCATACAAAAGTCTGAACGTTCAACGACTCCTCCGGAATCGGGACCCGATACAACGATTGTGACTCCCGAAGAACCTGAGGAACTAGAAGAACCTTTAGCTGAAAATCCCTCTGGTAATGCTCCAACTGTTGATGTCGCCGTTTATGTTGAGTATCCTGAAGGAATTGATGGGTGCGCCTGTTACTTCGGACGAAATGCTACGGAACTGAGTGAGGCCAGGTACATCTTCATGACCAATTACGATAAGAAAGCTTATATGAAATTGGATGGAGAGATGCGCGAATTTGATTTGATTAGCTCAACCGACCTTGAAGATGGAAGGCTCATGGAAACATGGAAGAATAAAAATTACAACATGGTTGTCAAATCGAAAGAAACCGGGTCGATTGATGAAACCTGGCAGCGCATTGGAACGATTAACATCAAACCAAAAAACAAAGACGCCACGATGATTGGCGTTGTTGGCGAGTGTGGATGTTAATGAAGATTTAGTATAAACACACTTCGATTCCGTTCAGTGTGAAAAAGGAAATATTGAGATGAATAAAGGAGTGTACTACATAATTTTTGCTCTTATGTTGGCGGCTTGCACAGAAGCTTCCGATCAGATAGAGAATGATATTTCAGAAGATCAAATCGAAATTCAAAAGGAAGAAACACCAGCTGAAGAAGCGACTCGAGCCAAAAGGGATTCAATTCATACGGAAGCTCAGCCCGAAGCCCCAGTTCAGATGGCGAAGTACAGTGCTACTTGGTTTCAAATCGAGTACCCTAACGATTTTACGCCATCGCCTACCTCTCCAACCCAGGTTTATGGTGATGATTATCACTTTGTCGAAACGGAAGAAGCCACATTTACTTCACCAGACGGCACAGTTGAATTCTTTGTATTCTCGCCGCAGTGGGGTGGAGATCCAAAGGACTATCTCATCGAACAGCCCAACGAGAAAACGGTTTCCCAATCAGAAGATAAAAGTAACGATGATTCCTTTCCCGTTTCTCATCACTGGGTAACCTACGAGGACAAGGAAGGAAAATATACGCGAGCATACCACTCAGTCATGAC
>JBGCDF010000510.1:0-3347 GCA_045105095.1 Crocinitomicaceae bacterium
AACTTCTTTTTGAAACGGTTCGGTTTTTCATAACTTGTAGGTAAATACCTAACGAAATGCGCGTACTTTCTTTGATAATTTTGATTCTGCTTGTTGGACTTTTCTCTTGTAAGAAACATCGGTTGAAGGGCGAAAAAGCTATTCTTGAAGGTACATGGGAATGGTGTTATTCACTACAGCATAGTAGTTTGAGTTCTCCTCCTTTCACGGCATCAACGGATACCGTTTTCCCGGTAGACGTTTCATCAAATTATCAACTTATTTTTCTAAAAAAAGGAAAGGTTCAGTTATATGAAAACAATGAACTCAAGCAAGAATATCGCACTGTATTCAAGAAGTTTGAGAATGTAAATTTCTGTTTAATTACCAATAATTCAGTTTATTTCGAAATGTATCTGGATAATGACGAGAATCGTTTTATGGATGGTTGTGTAAGTTCAGATTCTTTGTCGATTAGGTACGTCAATTTTCCATTTTCAGATCAAGAATATGTGTCATCTTCTGTCTGGTACACTGACTTCTTTACGAAAGTAGATTGAGTTTTTTAGTGAACCTCCTACTTTCTTTGATATAAGTTGGGGTGATATTAGATGTACTTATGTTGAGCAAATCGGATCGGTCAAACCAGAAATGGAGAAACCAATTTTATTCGTCTAGATTTTTGATTCTGGGAGAAACGAGAAACTTGCTTGCTATTCCTGTGCTAAAGTAATTCTCTTGTTCCAATATTGAACTCGACACCGGAACGAGTCATTCTATTTACGCAGGTGTTAACTTGGATTCATTGGTAATTAGCCATGAGTAATTATCTAAATAAAGTTCATGATCTTTTGATAACAAGCATAACAACACTCTCAAAAAGTAAACTAAAACAAAAACCCCGTCTTGACATTTATCGTCAGGACGGGGTTTACTATTTCTAAGTTGAAAATAAGTAGGGTGAGGTTCTCGAACCCTACTTCTTAATCACCTTCTCAGTCAATACAGAATTTCCAGAAGCGATTGTTACATAGTAAACACCTTCCGCAAATGAACTTGTGTTAACGTTCAATTCGTGTGCTCCTGCTTCTTGCGTTCCTTCTTCGAACTCAGCAACTACTTTTCCTGTGATGTCAGTTACTGTAACAGTTACTTCAGAAGTAACCGCTGAAATGTAACGAACAGATAAGTTCTCTGTAGTTGGATTTGGGAACAACTCTGCTCCGAACAATTGGTTTTGCTCTTCAATACCAACGTTGTTACTAGCTGGGTCTAAGTTCATACGAACCATTGGCGTTCCAGGAGACAAGAACCAAGTTCCAGTTGCACCTGAAGCAGCATCAAAGATGAAACACGTTTGTGGAATAGCGTCTGCTGTACTTCCAATTGTTACACCATTTGAAGCTCCACCGTCACCATCTGAAGCAACAGCGATGAAGTATGTTTCACCTGCAGTCAATGGGAATCCTGCTGGACCAGAAATAAGTAGATCCAAGTTGATTATTTGTCCGATGTCGCTAGATGTCAATGTGTATTCTTCTGATTGATCTTCCAAAATGAGTAAGTCGTTAAAATTTGTAGCGCTTGGATCTAATGAATAAATACGCACATCGAGAATTGAACCGGCTACTGCATTTGATGCGATTTGTACGTCAATAGAGTAAAGGTTATCAGCGGCAAAAATATCATAGTAACTTCCCAAAACGAATCCGTCTCCACCGTTCGAGATAGTACCTTCTTGTGTTCCTCGATCACGAGCATACAAGTATTCAGTTACATCAAATGTAATGTCTGGGTTGTCGTTATCCGCAGGAATGTCTTCAATTTCGTTTTGAGTTACACCCCAAGTGAAGTCATACGTTCCCAATCCACTTGGTGTAAATGGAGCAACAATTAAGCTATCGTAATCTCCTGCAGCGATTGAAACACCTGCTGGGCTTGAAGCCGAGTATGTTCCAGCTCCAGTAACATCAACGTTCAATTGAACATCTGTCTGAGTTGCGATACCATTGTTACGAGCATTTGTAGTAAATTCAATTGCTGTTTGCTGGCTCAATGGAATTCTGTGGTAGTTCAAACCAACTGATCCCCAAACGAAAGACTCCGCAGTTATGTCGTTATCAGCGTTAGTTATCAAAGAAACGTCATCGATGAACCATCCGAAAGTTGTCCAAGCTTGTAGACTTGGATCACTAGGGAAACGCGATGTCCATTCAAAACGGATCCAAACTTGAGTCGGGTCATAACCGTTACTCGCAGAGATTTCGCTAGCAATGTTTGTACTCACTGTCTCAGGGTTTCCGAAAATAGCGGAAGGGTTATTTCCAACAAAAGTTGTACGATCGTTGTTTGTGTGAACCTCTCTCCAAGAAGAACCGTCTGTACTTACGTATACTTTTTGGTCGTCGTTGAACAACGCACCATACTGTTCGAATGAAAGACTTACTTGATCAGTACCTCCTAATGCAACTACGTCAATTGGGTTGGTCGTTGTCAAGGAGTATGTTACATTAATTTCCTGATCATTCGCGTTGAAATCTCCGTTGTACACTTCCGCGAAGTTACCACCAGAAGTAGAGTTGATACCACCCGAGAAGGCAGCCCACCAAGAATTTACTGTGGAGCCAACATTCCAACCGAATGGAGCTGTTGTTCCAGCGTTGTCAGCCGTCCAGTTTGCAGGAGTTGAGAAATCGTCTGTCCAGAAGGTTACACCAAGAGCTTTTGGAGTTGCTGTTACTTCGTCCGTTGGGAACGGAGCGAGTTCTTCGAGTTTGCTTTCGTCGAAAGAATAGGGAGCTTCGAGTACTTGTGCCATGCTCATTCCTACCGAAAAGATAGAAACGAAAGCACCTAAGTAGATGTTTTTCATAATTCTAATTTTGTTTGAGATTCAAAAATACGGCAATTTATGGTGTGTTGCCTAACAGATTAAGCATCAAATCCTACAGATCACATAAGAATGGCAACATTTCACGTATTTTTTGGAGGTTTAAGCTATTTATAACATGGGTCTGAACTACTTCTTCCTTTGGAGTGAGTGAAGTTGTTCCTCCTAAGGCATCGATAATTTGAGAATCTCCAGAATAGGTGAAACCGTTAGCGTCTTCTCCAACGCGATTGACTCCAACTACATACGATTGATTTTCGATGGCACGTGCTTTTAGCAGGGCATTCCAATGAGCAGCGCGCTTTTCTGGCCAGTTGGCAACATACACGATGAGGTCGTAGGCGGGTGTGTTGTTCTCCTCAACTCTGTTTCGAACGATTTCAGGAAAACGAAGGTCGTAGCAAATTTGAAGTTGGATCTTCCAACCTCTCCAAGAAACGATGCGTTCATTTTCTCCGGAAGCGAAATGGTCGTTTTC
>JBGCDF010000511.1:0-12823 GCA_045105095.1 Crocinitomicaceae bacterium
AACCAACAGCTGAAAGAAAATCAAGTAAATCCAGAAGACGAGTACGCAATTAAAGATATATTACTTGGGGTCTTACAAAGTGATTTTCCTACCGAGTCTATTGGTATTTTGGATGCCATTAACTATCTGACAATAGTTGAGCGCCGAATCTTAACCGCGAGGGCTGCAGCCCTAAGCGCCATTCGATCCAGAGTCGCGGGATAACTAGCAAATGATCTGAAATCATCATCATTATAAGAACTTTTCATACGATAGTCACGTATGACATTCTTTAAACCATGAAGCGACATTATATCTATTTCATAATTCTACCATTAATGCTCTTCCTGGCACTTTGCATGCCTTTTACAATCAGTAGACCATTTAATGGAGTAGAGCATATCACAAATTCTTTCGATGATGGATTTACATGGATCGTATACACCGTTCCCACACTCATTGCGACTGTTTTACTCCTGATACGAAACCGAGTCACAGCCCTGTTAGGTGCAATAGTGTATTTCTTAAGTCTTTGCCTTTCTGTATTTATGAATATAGTACTTCAAAATGGAAGAGGTTTTGAAAAGGTTGGCTTCGGAGCACGATTAATATTGGTGGTGATGTTGGCTGGAGCAATTGTCGGTATTTTACACACTGTCAAGCTATACCGAGCCAGGAATTTGAAGCCCAAAAAGAACAGCGAAGTACTCGACGATGTATTTTAAGTCATAGGTCGATTGAACGGCTTTCGTGTTGAATTGTATATATTTAGGTAGTCATCCATAAAATCTCTTCCATGAAACGTCCACTCAAAATTACACTCGGCTTATTTCTTACAATTCCCTTTTTGATGAGTCTCGGTTGTCCAGGGTTTCAGCGGTCTCCATGCAATTATGAGGACAAAGAAGTCGAAGCCTATATTTCCAATTATGAAATACAAGATGATTCGACAATGATCATTTGGTTTAAAGCAGTGGAAGAGCAGAGAAGTTGGGTGTGGGATGCAGATGATGAAAATAAAACGGACATTCGCATACATTCAGCGCAATTCGAGGAATATGATTTGTCGATTGATACTGCCACGATAGATGACACGTCCATTTTATATCTAGTAGAAGGAACGTTTATCTTAGAGGGAACATGTGGTCCACATAGTATTTTTGCTATTAAAAGGTTGAGTAATGCAGTTTTGGAGGAAGAAGCAGATTCTACTTCTCAATATTAACGTACCCGATTTACCAAATACCGTTACATCTTTATGAAAGTACTTCTACAAATACTCCTCGCTTTAATCATTAACCTTGTTAACTTCACTACATTCTCGCAAGAAGGGCTAATTCGCGTGAATATTGAAGGTGCTATGTACGATGGAGACGATTGCTTCCAAATTTCCGTGACTCAAGGAACGGATACCATTCATGTTCAAACAATGACCGATGACTATTTCCTCGAAGGGGATGGATTCTTAATCGACTCGTTGATTCCAGGTGAGTATTTCGTGAATGTGCGCAATTGTGGAGAACAGACAGATGAGCTGTTTGTATCCAAAACATCGTTAGTGGAAGTTCGCGAGGATGAGATTGCACGCGTCAATTTCTACATGTATCAAAACGTCAGTTATTCGAGTGTGAATGTGGAAACGCGTGAGGAAATTGTTGAGGTAAGAGGCGAATTTCAAGCGGAGTATTCCTATTTCGATTTTCGCTGGAATCCAGATGGAAATGATCCAAAGTGGAACCTAGGAATTGCCAGTTCTGGGTATTTATGGATGACTTTCTCTAAACACGTTGGTTTTTTGATTGGAGGTGGACTAGGTTGGAATTTTGCACAGCTCCAAATCGATCAGCAAACTTCTGCAGTCTATCCGGATGAGGTGAAATCGAACTATTACAACTACTTCTATGCAAATTATGACATGAAGGTGCGGTTTTCAACTCTCAATCAACAAACGAATGAACTGAAAGGACACAATGTCTTTTTGGACATTGGAGCGACGTACCATTTACCGCTTTATTTCAAGCGCGTTACGCGATTTAATATTCAGGATAAACTCGTCAATAGCTTCATTCATCGGTATTCGGATGTTCGTTTGTACGCCAATTTTGGAGTCACAAATTTCCAGGTGTTTGCTTCGTACCGACCGTTTGATTTCATCAACAAAAACTTACCGCAGTTTCCAAAATACAATTTCGGAGTGAAGTTCAATATTCACGACTAATTGTCTTTATAGTGTTAGTTGTGTTCTTTGCACAGTACGCCCGTTCGGTCCTTAGAGGGAGAACATCACGTGTTCACAATGCATCTCGAATTAGAGAGTAATATTGATGTCAATTAAATTTCGGAAACAAAGCTTTGTGCCAAAGCGATTTTAAAAGAATATGATTGCACTCAGTATAAGATCGAAACAGAATTGGATGGGGAAAGTTGTGAAGTGAAAAAATGCCTGAAACGAAATGAATAGTTATACGTTCTATTCGTATATTCATACAGTTACCATCAAAACTAAAAAAAATGAGGAGCCTATTACTATTCATGAGTGCAATCTCTTTGATTGCCTGTTCATCAAGTGTTTGCGCACAAAAAACGTCAGAATCCGAGGTTAAAGTCGAAATGAATGAAGATGGTACAAAGTCATGGCTTGTAAATTCAAGGGGTAAACGAATTTCTAAGAAATATGCAGTCGTCGAATATTTATACAGTGGATATCCACTTAAAACAGATCCACCTGTTTATTTCCAGTTTTCCAAAAGGCGCCATGGCGATTCGCCAAGAGGTATTTTAACAAATGAAGGTAAAGTACTATTTCCAGATACTATCCAAGGGTATTTATCACTTCTTAATGAGGAACGGTTTTGCGCTGATAATGAGGAGAAATTCACAGTTTATACATTTGATGGAAAGTTGGACGATGCGTATAATCAAGACCTATTTTATTTCGAAGATGGGGCAATGATCAAAAGGAAAAATGGATTGTTTGCAGTATTTAGTGTGTACAATGTTCAATTTTCCAAGTACATTTATTCTGAGTTTGATACTGGTAGATTTCTCAATAGAACCCCGCCAGTGTTAGTGTATATGACCAAGCCAGATGGAGAAGTTGATAAAATTGGTCCAGATGGCAAACTAATTTTAGAATGACGGAAGCATACGAGTATTATTTGAGAGTAGAGAAATCTCTTCCGAAAATAGTCCAAAGTCAATTGTTTGGAAAACCTTGTTTCAAAATCAATGGAAAGGCGTTTGTTTGCTTTTTTGAAGATGAAATGGTGTTCAAGTTAACGGGAGAAATCCATTCGGAAGCATTAGCGTTGGATGGAAGTCAATTATTTGATCCTTCTAAGAAAGGCCGACCAATGAAAGAATGGGTACAAGTTCCATTTCACTATAGTGATTCGTGGAGGAAGTTCGCTGAGGCAGCGTGCGACTGCGTGAGTGGTAAATAAGTATTGCTTACGACTGAGTTGAAAAACAATCCTTCGCATATGACTCCAATTTTTCCGATCCCATTCTGGGACGAAATGTTCCATTGAAATACTTCTAGCAAATCCATTGCACTAGCTTGAAAATGTATATATTTATATCGTGTACGATTTAATCGTTAACGATAATTTAAATTTAAAAGAAAAACAAAATGGAAAATAGATCAATCTACGATTTCGAAGCTAATAAATTGAATGGCGAAAAAATCAAACTAGACGAATTTGAGGGAAAGACAATCGTCGTTGTGAACACTGCGAGCAAATGTGGACTCACGCCTCAATACGAAGGACTAGAAAGCATGTATCAGAAATACAAAGATCAGGGCTTGGTCATTCTGGGTTTTCCATGCAACCAATTTGGAAAGCAAGAGAAGGGTAATTCCGATGAGATTCAGGAATTTTGTCAGGTGAATTACGGCGTAAGTTTTCCGATGTTCGAAAAGATTGAGGTGAACGGTAAGAGCGCACACCCAATCTACCAATACTTGAAGTCAGAGCTCTCAGGAGGACTTTTAGGAAGCAAAATTAAATGGAACTTCACGAAGTTTGTGATTGACAAAAATGGAAATCCTGTAAAGCGTTACGCTCCGACTACTTCGCCTGAGAAAATGGAGAGCTTTATTGAAGGAATCGTTTAGTCATGAGTAAGGATGTTCCTGAATTATTTCTGGAGAACCAGTTGTGTTTCCCTTTGTATGCAGCCTCACGATTGACGACCAAGATTTATGCGCCGCTTTTGGATGAACTGGGGATTACCTATCCTCAGTATATTGTATTGATGGTGCTCTGGGAGAATGGCAGACAAAGTGTCAAGGAGATCGGAAAACAACTGTATTTAGAGTCCAATACCTTAACTCCCTTGTTGAAGCGAATGGAACAAAAAGAGTTGATTCAGCGGAATCGATCGGCTGAGGACGAAAGGACTGTCATTGTTTCTCTGACTTCAAATGGTCGGAAATTAAAGGAGCGCGCTACGCAAATTCCAGGTAAATTACAGGAGTGCTTCAATGATCAATCCATGAAAGAAGAAGAGTTGATCCAGTTTCAAAAGACCCTATTTAAACTAGTACATTCCATAAGTGAGAAAGCCGGTTAGACCGAGCTATTCTATTCTTCGTCGATATCTATACTTAACGAATCGAGCGGAATAAAATTCGGGGTGAACTCTTTGATAGTGGTCGTGTGAGACAGCTTGTCTTTAGTAAAATTGGATTCAACGGGCATCTCAGGATCTGTACAATGCAGCGAATGCTGAAGGTGGAGCTCCAGAAGGAGGCGCTGAAGTTACTGAAACTGGAAACTGATTTTCAGAATAATGCTCCTTATGGTCGTATTTGGGAGGTACGAAAATTTTTGGGAGGGTAGTGAATACTTACAGAACCTGCGGGATGTTCATACAAGATATGGTGACAAATGAGCAAGCCGACTCAAAGTTGGATAAAGAGGAATTGGATAAGGAGATTTATTCATCTCGCTCTCAATTCCATTTTGCGTCGCGGTAGCACGGATTTCCCACGCGATGGAGCGAATCGAACGAACAGTAGAGTCCCCTTTGAAAGGTCTACGAACGAAGTTCCAATATCCACTATCGATCGAGGTATCGAGATTTATTTGAGATAAAACTTAGGAGAGACGAACGAATAAATTCCAGATCAATTTCCAGTGTTATATGATACACAGATGTGATCATTCAACAATTGTGATACACTTTTATATCTTGATTGCAATGATGCAAACGTCATCAACTTGTTCCAAATCTCCTTTCCAGCTATTAAATGAGTCTTCTATTTTGGTCCGCTGCTCTGCCATGGGGAAATGAGAAATGGATAAAACGAATTCTCTCATCTTTTTCACCATAAACTTCTTGCCCCTTGGTCCACCAAATTGATCCTGAAAGCCATCAGTCAACGTATAAATCTGATCGCCTTTTTGAATTTCAAATTCGCCGCCTACAAATGGAATGTGATCGTAGTAATGCTTCCCGACAGGCATTTTTTCAGGTTTGATTTCAATCAACTCACCATTTCGAATGATCCATATTGGATTTTGGGCTGCCGCATAACTCAATTGATTGTTCGCAAAATCAAAAGAGATCATCGTTGAGTCCATACCATCTCTACCGCCTTCTTCCGATCCATCTTTCTTCAATCGCTCGATAATTGTCGTTCGCGTATGATTAAAAATATCAGCAGGCTTAACCAGTTTTTGATCGATTGCTTTTTCTATTGAAGAGATATTGAGAATACTCATGATTGCACCTGGAACTCCGTGACCCGTGCTGTCAGCATTCATGATGGCAAAGTTGTTGTTGGCTAATTTACCTGCCCAATAAAAATCTCCACTGACGACATCTTTGGGCTGGAAGAATACGAAATGGTCATTTAGGTTTTGACTTAATAATTCATCTGTCGCTAAAAAACTACGTTGAATTCGCTCAGCATGATTGATGGAATCTTTTATTTCTTTATGGGCTTGCTCGACTTCTCGTTTTTGTTCTCTGATTTCCTTCGTAGCATGGTTTACCTCAGATTCTAATTCTCGTTGCCTTTCTTTTAGATTGGCCGTGCGCGATCTTATCAAACAAAAAATGAGTAGCAATAAAACGATTACGAATCCAATTCTCGCCGACCAAGTTTGCCACCAAGGTGGATGTATTGTGAATGTATACTCAAGAGTTTCACTCCATTGACCATTGACGCCAATTGCTTTAACTTTAAACGTGTAGGTTCCGTAAGGAATGTTTCTGTAATCGGCTTTTGCTTCTTTACTCGGTTGACTCCATTCAGTATTCAATCCATCCATAAGATAGCTGTACTGTATTTTGTGAGGTGCAGACCAATCTATTGCTGAAAAATGAAACGTAAGATGATTTTAATGATTGGAAAGCTCTAAGTTAATAGGGTAGTTCTCAAAAGACTTGATTCCATCAAAGGTGATTTCTTTGCGCAAATCATCTGGGAGATTTCCGTAATCTACAGAGTGCTCGTTTATGTCAATTTGTTTCAGGTTTACGCACAGCGGTTTTACGGTTCTCGAATTTTTGCTTAAATCTAACATCGTTAAACCTTTCCCGCTTCCCCACCAAATACGATTGTTACCGTCTAAACAAACGCTATTGTAATAGAAGTCTAGAGCTTTTAAGCCATCATTTTTGACAAAACAGTTAAGTGTAATTTTTTCATCGCGATCATTGGGAGAAACATCATCAAACGTATTCGCAAGACTTATGATACCGCTCTCTGTACTCATCCATAAATTATTCCATTCATCTTCAACGATGGAATAAACAATATTGCTACTTAAACCTTCTCTCTGCGTGAAATGTGTGAAATTTTCTCCATCAAATCGACTCACGCCACCTCCATAGGTCCCGATCCAAATGTTTCCATGTTTATCTTCATGGATAGTTCAGACTGAATTACTGCTCAATCCTTCTTTCTCTGTAAAGTTCGTGATGCTCTCACCATCATAGCGACTTGCTCCTTTGTCTGTAGCGAACCATAAGTTCCCCTTACTGTCTTCAATGATAGAATAAATCGTATTACTACCTAATCCTTCTTTAACGGTGAAATGCGTGAACTTTTCTCCATCGTAACGATTTACACCTCCATCTCTTGTTCCAAACCAAATGTCCCCGTGTTTATCCTCTAAAATCGTAAAGATTACGTTGTCACTTAATCCTTGTTTTTTTGTGAAGTACGTAAAACTTTTTCCATCGTAATAATTCGCACCGCCTTCATCTGTCCCAAACCATAGATTGCCATTTCTGTCCTCAAGGATTGACCAAATAAAGTTGTTACTTAAACCTTCATTTTGGGTGAGATGAGTGAAACTCGTCCCATCATATTTGGATACTCCTTGTCCGTCGGTTCCAAACCAAACATTGCCGCTTTTATCTTCCAGTATGGATAGGATGTTCTTGCTGAGACTTTTTGATTTATAGGTTCTAATTTTCATTTTTTGTTGACGGTGTGTTTTATCAGGTGTTTTCATATAGCATGATAAATGAGGTCTTTTGGTGTTGTAAATCTCGACTGTTTGCTTGATGATGGACTTCATTATTTGAATGCGGCAGTTTGAACTATCTCCCAAGAACTCTTGTTTGAGAATGCCATTTATTCTCTCTGCAACTGCATTGGCGTATGGATCATAGGACTCTGTCATACTACAGGTGATTTTTTGCTTCATAAGTTGATGCTGATACTCATCACTGCAATATTGCAAGCCTCGATCAGAATGGTGAATAAGCTCTTTAGATGGATAGCTTCTCTTGGAAATAGCCATTTTTAGAGCACTTAAAGCTCCAGACACCGCCAGTGTGTTTGAGACATCATAGCCCATGATTTTCTTAGAGTATGCATCCGTAATTAACGAAAGATACATTGGATTTGTTCTCTTTCCTATATAGGTGATATCGGACACCCATACTTGCTCTGGACGAGTGACTTCAAGTTCTTGGATTAGATTCTTGTGCTTTCTAAAACGATGATGAGAGTCCGTTGTTATGTGATAACTTCTAGTTCGTTTAATCAGCATTTTATTAGCTCTGAGTATACTGAAGAGCTGATCTCTTCCCACTCCTAATAGTTTTAAATCATGTTTCAAAATGGTATATAATTTACGTGTGCCTAAACGAGGCATCTGCATACGAACCTCCTTGACCAAAGAGAGCACCTGTTCGGCTCGCTTTTGTTTGCTCTTTCGTCTTTGTATTGATCGATAGTAAACCTGTCTACTATACCCGAACAACCCACAGGCGTAGGTTATACTTTCTTGTTGTTCTTCTTTGAAGGTTTCGACTGTTCGGGTGATGAGTTTTTTCGGATTGGAATATTATATTCCTTTTCAGCAATGTCGATCATCATATCGAAAATAATTGCCTTGTCATCGGATCTCTTAAGTTGATCCTCCAACCGGTTCTTTTGCTTCTCCAAACGTCGAACCTTTGCCTCTAACTCTAATAATTTTTGCTCTGGGGTTTTAGACATACTACAAGAACTTTGATTATCCCAATCGAAGTTACCATATTTTCTTAGCCAAAGCAAAACTGTTGATCTACCCTGGATACCATATTTATTCTTGGCTTGGGTCACTGATAAAAGTCCCGACTCCACTTCTTGGACTACTGAAAGTTTAAAACTCATCGTATAATCTTTCTGAGTCCTCTTTACATAATTACTGTCTTTCATGACATTACTAAATTGTGTAACGCTATTTCAGGACGAGACAATTTTAAAAACGAAAAGAACCTATGATAGATTTCATAGGCTCTTTTTTTAAGGATCTCTGCGTGAAGAGGAAATTACGTCAAACTTGCTAAAGCTGCATCGTAATTCGGCTCATCAGCAATTTCTGTTACTTGTTCCGTGTAAACTACGTTTCCTTCCGCGTTGATTACGACAATGCATCGAGAGTGCAATCCATCGAATGGTCCCGCGGTGATTTCTAATCCGTAGTCTTTTCCAAATTGCCCTGTTTTGAAATCAGAAAGCATTTCTACGTTTTCAATTCCTTCAGCTCCACAAAATCTGTTTTGAGCAAATGGAAGATCGCGCGAAATACAAAGCACTTTGGTATTGTCCAAGTCTGCTGCCGTCTTATTGAAATTGCGCACAGATGCAGCACATGTTCCAGTATCAACGCTTGGAAAGATATTCAAGATGAGGTTTCCTCCTGCATAATCTGTAAGCGATTTGCTAGATAAATCTACTGCTGATAATGAAAAATCTGGAGCTTGACTCCCAACAGATGGAAGGGCTCCTGAGGTCGTGATTGCGTTTCCTCCGAGTGTTATTGTTGCCATGTTTTTCGTTTTTTCATAAATATAATAGATTCAGGTAGGAGAGAGGTGATTAATCTCCATGATAAAGTTGATGCCTCGACAGAAAAAATCTATCAAGCGCCTATCGCGGATTAAACGGAATCGACCATTTGAAGCGGATGGAGAGCAAACGAATGGTGATTACCATGGAAATCGCGATAATTTCATTGAGTTCTTTACCCACGTTCAAATAGTTCAATCCGAGATAGGTGATTGCTCCAGCGAGGCAGGCGAACGCGTAAACTTCCTTTCTGAATACCATCGGAACATCATTGGAAAGAACATCTCTTAAAACACCTCCAAATACGGCAGAAACAATTCCCATCATCACAGCTAATACAGGTGACAGACCAAATTCTAGTGATTTCTCGACTCCTAAAACGGTGAATAATCCAATTCCGAGGGTGTCAAAAAGAAAAAAGGTTTTTCGAACTTTTCGAAGTTGTGCGCTGAAAAAGTAGCAAATAGGAACAGCTGATAAGATAACCAAACCGTAAATTTCGTTTTGCATCCATCCAACGGGAGTCGAACCGATGAGAAGGTCGCGAAGAGTTCCTCCACCAATGGCAGTAACAAATGCCAGAATGATTACTCCGAAAAAGTCGAATTGTTTCTTGATACCGACCATAATTCCAGAGACAGCGAAAACGAACGTTCCCGCAATGTCAATACTATTTATTAAGCTCCATTCCATCAAAGTCGTACTTTAGACTGGACAATGATACAAAAGAAATCAGTAGTTCTGAAAGCCGTTGCATTCGTTAGGTATTCGTAACTTGAAAACGTACTACTTAAATCTACCTGAATGAACGCTCCTACTCAATTTGCAATAACTTAGCAGTGATTTTAGAAAATACTAGTGATTCCGAGAATAACGTGTTTTTATCACAATCAAACCCATAACAATTGTAAGTTTTCATTTTCGGATTGTATATATTGTATGGCGTAAATGATCAAAAATCGTTTTTCAATGGACGAACATAATTTTAGACTGAAAGAAACTATTGCTCTTACCGATTCTCGAGAGTCATTCTATCGAATGATCTTTTTAGAGGAAGGAAATGCTCAATTTAATATTGATTTTAACGAGTATTTCGTAAAAGCTCCTGCGTTGATATTCGTGTCGGAAAACCAGCTAGTCTCGAACAATGAGAACACTCGGTTAAAAGGCAAGGTTATAGGATTTTCCAACGATTTTTTTTGCATCAAATTGAACCGAAGCGAAACGTTTTGTGATGCAGTCATTTTTAATACCCTAAAACCTCCGTATGTGGAGTTGGCAGAGAATGAGCTGAAGAAGATAGAGTATCTGGTTAATTCCATGGAGGCTGAGTTAAAAGAAGCTAACGAATTTCAAGAGGAGATCATTATTTCTCAATTAAAGAACTTATTGCTCTACGCATCCAAAATTAAACTGAACCAATTCGGCGATGTTGACCTTTCCAGGTTATCCAAACTCGTAACAGATTTTCAAGATTTACTCGAAAAGGAGTTTGCTGAAAAACATAGTGCTCAGTACTATTCGGATAACCTGAATATTTCTCCCAAAGGATTGAATAAAGCGGTTAAAAAGGAGCTGGGAAGAACTGTAAGCGAGTTGATTAAGGAAAAATTGATTGTGGAAGCGAAGAGAGAACTGTACGCGAGAGATCTGTCCGTAAAGGAAATTGCTTTCAAACTAGGATTTGAGGATCCAGCGTATTTCAGTCGTTTTTTTAAAAAAGAAACATCGCATAGTCCAAAAGAATATGCGGAAATGCTCTAGAATGCAATTCGAGGAGTGTATTATCCAAGTGTCTGCAGTAACATTCGCGGTATTTTTGAGCAAAAGTTAATTATGATGCATATTAGTGTTTTAATCATCGGAGCTGGCCCTATTGGTTTGAGTTGTGGTATAGAAGCCAAAAAACAAGGAATCACTTACCGAATTATTGACAAGGGATGTTTGGTGAATTCCATTCATAATTTCCCGACAGATATGACCTTTTTCTCAAGTTCTGAGAAATTGGAAATTGGTGATGTGCCATTCACTTCTTTGGCCGTTCGACCATCCAAACGAGAAGCATTGGAGTATTATCGGCGCGTTGCAGATCATCATCAACTGAATCTTGGACTTTATGAAGCTTTTGAGGGATTCTCAGAGTTAGCTGAAACCAAGTCGGCGCGATTCCTTGTGAAGACTTCGAAAAACGAATTGACGTGCGACTACATTGTGAATGCAACAGGTTTTTACGATGCCGCGAACGAAATGAACATTCCAGGCGAGAAATTGCCGAAGGTTCAGCACTATTTCACATCTGCTCATCATCTCTTTCAGCAAAAGGTCGCTGTAGTTGGAGCTTCAAACTCTGCGGTGGATGTTGCCTTAGAAGCATTTCGAAAAGGAGCAGAAGTTAGCCTAATCATAAGAGGCAAAGAACTTGGAAAAAGTGTCAAGTATTGGGTGAGGCCCGACCTCGAGGCACGCATTAAAGAAGGACTAATTGATGTATATTTTGAAACACAAATAAAAGAAATAAAAGAAGGTGCGATCGTCATTGAATCACAAGGGAGTAGTCGAGAACTTGAAAACGACTTTGTCTTTGCCATGACAGGATATCACCCGAACTTTAAACTGTTCGATGTGTTAGGAATCAATAGTGATTCGAAAGGAATTCCGATCTATGATGAAGAAACTATGTTGACGACGCATGACTGCGTTTACATAGCCGGAGTAGCATGTGGAGGAAAAAATACACGCGAGTGGTTCATTGAAAATTCAAGAGATCACGGACACAAAATCATGAAACATATAATTGAAAAAAATGAAAGGTAAAGTAGCAATCATTACAGGAAGTAGCAAAGGACTGGGCTTTGCCATTGCTCACCAGTTGTTAGAAGAAGGAGCAACTGTTATTGGATGGAGCAGGAGTGAAACGTCAATTGATCATGCTAACTTTCAATCCTCTCAGGTTGATGTGGGCGATGAAGATCAAGTGAAAGCAAATTTCAATAAAGTTTTAAGTGAATTTGGTTCGGTGGATATCATTGTTAACAATGCTGGCTTCGGCGTTTATTCATCGTTGGAGGATATGAACTCGGATGTACTCAGACAAATGTTCGATACCAACGTCTTTGGGATCTTTTATCTGATAAAAGCGGCCATTCCTTCAATGAAAGAAGCTAAAAGTGGCCACATTATCAACGTCTCTTCGATTGCAGGAATTGCAGGTATCGAGAACATGTCTGTGTACAATGCAACTAAATTCGCGGTGAAAGGTATGTCAGAGTCATTGTTCAAAGAACTGCGTCCACATGGAATAAAAGTGACGTGTGTACTACCGGGATCTATCAGCACGAATTTCTTCGATGAAATCCCAGAATTTTCGTCCAATACAAACATGATGCATCCAAAAGATGTGGCAGATACTATCATTCACAGCTTGAAAGCTCCAGCATCGATGCATCATGTTAATCTGGAATTGCGACCATTTAAGTCACCGAATTCATAGAAGAGCTCTAAAGTACAATTCGAGTTCCCTTCTGTCCATTTCATAAGGGGTTT
>JBGCDF010000512.1:0-10988 GCA_045105095.1 Crocinitomicaceae bacterium
GTTACAAATACGTTCTTAGTGATTGAGAAATCAATTGGACGAATTTCAGTAACAACTTCGTTTCCGTCTTTATCCTTAGTAATATCTTCAAGAACATTTCCGTGCTCATCACACTCGTATACTTTCCCATCGTGGTGTCCGATCATGAAGTACTTCCCGTTAGATTCAGCAACACCATGACCTCCGTGTCCTTCTCCTTCATGCGCATGAAATGCCGAAGACATAAATACGTGCAAGCCATCTTGCCAAAGGATTACTGGAAGCGGGAAACCGATGTGGGTACCTGTTTCTTCGTTCGTAAACAAACCGAAATCGTGTGAATCAAGCGTGTGATGCTTAACATATTCCGTGTTCTTAGCACGTGCTTCCTCTTTCGATAGCTCCTTTTTTGGGGCTCCGTGATCAGCATCATGACTTGCAAATGAAGCAGCTGGAATCAACGCCACTGCTACAATGATAAGTTTCCAAAGTTTGTTCATATCTACGAACCTTCTAGTTGATTAAAATCGGGGCAAAAGTACGGATAAAACTGTGAATGGAAAAAGGATTCGAAATTAATTTTGAATTTATTTTTGCTTAATCTGGGATTTGATGAAAAAGATCGGACTTCGGCTACATTTCGGCTACATTTCGACAGGCTTAAAGCATCGCGCTCAATGTTCGGCTCAGTCCGTTCACGTCCGAGTAATTAATTGGGGTTCGAGAGCCTCACCCCGCTCACTTTTTATGCTGAAAACCTAGGACTGAGGTTCTCGAAGTTCGACATCTTTAAAAAAACGAGGACCTAAGGAAATCTAAAAGCCTGATATCTAACCTACCCTTCCAGCCAATTCTTGAATGTTTTTACACGTTCTCTGGCAACAATCAAATCTTCGTCAAACGGCTGCTGCAAGTCGATTCGAAGACGAGAATTTGTGTACTGAATCACTTTATCGATGGCAGAAATATGAATCAACTGTTTCCGATTGATTCGATGGAATTTCTTCGGATCAATTAGCTGCTCCAATTGTTCCATGGATTGATCAATCAAAAAATGCTTCCCTGATTGAGAAAAAATGTAAGTTCCCTTATCGCGGCTGTAGAAGCAAGCAATGTCGTTCACATCTACCAAACGAATCTTATTTCCTGCTTTTACAGTAAAGCGCTCTTTGAATTTCACTTCTCTCGCCTCGCGAATGGCTTTCAGCAGTACCTCGCCATAATCCTCGCGCGGCTGAATTGTTTTGAACTTGTCCAACGCCTTCTCTAGGGATTCTTTACGAATCGGCTTAAGCAAATAAGCAATGCTATGATGATCGAAAGCGCGAATTGCATAGTCGTCGTATGCTGTTGTGAAGATAATCGGGAAATCAGATTGAACTTGTTCCAAAATTGAAAAACTCAAACCGTCTTGCAATTGAATGTCAAAGAATGCCAGGTCAATCTCCGTGCTCGTTTCTATCAAATCAATCCCTTCTTCAATTGACTGCGCATGACCAACTAACTTAAAATCTGGAAGGATGCGCATCAAAAGTGTCTTCAATTTCTCGAAGGCAATAATTTCATCTTCAACAATTAACACATTCATGCGCTTTCTTTTTCAAGGATTGGAACACGAACAAGGAAGTACTCTTTCGTTTCCTGCACGACCACCTTTTGGTCGGTCAAGGTCGCGTAACGTTCGTGCAAGTTATTTAGTCCTAATTCATGCGACGGCTCTTTTTCCTGTTTGAGTTGAATATTGTTTCTGACCAAAATGTATCCATTCTCTTCGTTGATTTCAACTTTCAACGGGCTAGCATCGCTAATCTTATTGTGTTTAATCGCATTTTCAATCAGTAACTGAAGCGCCATCGGAGCAATGAACCCGTTAGAATTATCTAAAGAAATAGAGGTTTCAATTTGATTATTAAAACGAATATTGTTCAAATAAAGGAAATCGTTGACAAGCTCCATTTCAGCTTGAACAGGCACCACTTCTTCCTTTTGCATATCCAGAACGTAACGATACAACTTTGATAAACGGTGAATGAACTCATCTGCTTTATCTACATCCATATAAATCAATCCACTCAATGTATTCAATGAGTTGAACAAAAAATGTGGATTCAATTGATTTTTTAATGTGTCGTACTGATACTTCGCCAATTGACTTTCAGTTTCAACTGCTTTTACGTAGTATTTTTTCAAGTCACGCATGAAATATCGGACTAACGCTATCAAATAAATCAATAGACCGATAATGAATTCACTGGTAAGGGCGTAAATGGCAAATCGATGCGTGAACAGCTCCGTGAACGTTGTTCCCTGAGTAATATTGAACCAAAGAAAGTTCACCAATGTTACTGAGACAATAATGTAAGTCGCTACAAGCAACATCGCCAGAATAAAGTATTTCGTTGGCTCCTCGTACACTTTTTCGTTTCTATAAATGAATCGTGTAATGATTGAACTTCCTACGGCTATGGTCAATCCGATCAAAATACCGTACAATACGTTTAAAAGTATCGCTGTGATATTCGAGGAAAAACCTGCGAAGAAAAACGTACACCCAATACTGATCAATAATATGATCAGTAGGTTGAGTGCTGTTTTTTTTGTGTATTTCTTCATGACGTTTACGTTGATGAAATTAATTCTTTTTAGCGGATCACCACTGATTCATTCAATACCGTATCTTCCGTTCGAACGATTAGTTGATAGATTCCTGTTGGCAAATCAAGATCTTGCAGCACCAATTTCTTCCCTTGAAAAGTGTCAGCTTTCACTACCATTCCCATTGCGTTCACCAATTCCACTTCTCCAGATGTTGCCTCCTCAAACTCTACTGTAATGTGATCCTGAGCTGGATTTGGGTAACATTTCAACGACTGCTTTTGGAGTTCACTCACTGAAACGAATGATTGAAAACTAATTGCGTCTACTTCCAAGACTGTTCCTTCGGGGATAATTGTCAAATTCTTCGTGCTTGAGAACATGATGTTCATCGAATCGGGTGCTGCTCCTAGATCAAAATCGATCTGTACGTTGAATTCCGTCCAATCCACTGTTGAATGATCGAACTCAAATCGTCCTCGTCCCACTTCTACTCCATTCTCCATGAACCACACCGAAACAAACGCGGTATCAGGTCCAACAGGCTGAAATTTGAACTGTCCGTTTAAGATAGTCGGCAATTGAGTGTATGCCTCACCTCCAACAACATCTCCATCTTGGTTGTTCCAATCAACTTCGAACTCTCCAACCGTCAAAATACCAGGAACTGCGGGTCCACCCATAATTGAGGTACTGGTCATTTTAGCCGAATACTGTCCTTCGTATGGGTCTGTGCTGTCTTTCTCGACACAGGTAACCGACCCCACATTCATTCCGTTGAAGATGACGTTTTTATTGAACCCATCCCAATATTCGGGTAATTCTCCTGCTTCTGCGCTTACCCATGTTTCAAATCCATCGAATCCGTTTGTGATTTCTGCTTGCTGCGCGAACATCATTCCTGAAAATAATAGTGTCGCTAGTGTAGTTAATGCTTTCATATCTCTTTGTTTTATTTGTTCTGTTTTGATGATTCAAACATAGAGATAGATAAACGATAAATGAAATTAGATTGACCGAACTGTCGAATTTTGGGGATGAACTGTAGATGTTGGACTTCGACTGCGCTCAGCCCGCTTAATGAGCACTATTAAAATCAGGACAAGAGTAATCCAAAATCTGAAATTATCTAAGAGCGTACAAACTGGGATACTGTAGAATTTTCTCCATTAATTGTGTAATATTTTCACATCCTCATGAAAACCACTTCCATTTAACATCCTGACAAATAGCTCTTTAATACTAACGGAACACTTTTCGGATTACTCAGAGCAAATTAAAACTAAAAAATGATGAAAAAAGGAATCACAGTAGTATTATTCGGATTAATGGCAACAACTTTTATCGCTTGTAATGAACAAACACCCGAAACCATTGAAAACGAAAAAACTGAAATCAATGAGCGTTTCCATGAAGAACGAGAGGAAATCAGAGAAGATCTTAAAGAAATTCGCAAAAATATTAACGAGGAGTTGAGTGATATTGATACACGAATGGAAACGGCTTCCGACGAAGCTAAAGCGGATTTACAGGAAATGCGCAACAATATTGAGGCGGAAGGAAAAAAAATTGATAACTCATTAGAAAAGCTGGAAGCTTCTACGAATGAAGGTTGGGAAGAATTCAAAGCAGAGGTTCAGGATGGAGCTGAAGAAACCAACGTTCGTTGGAATGAGTTCAAAGACGATGTTCGCGAACTATTCGGTAACGAAAAATAGACCATTCTTCTGATGAGCTTCTTGAACAGCTCGAATCAACCGATTTAGATTGTTCTGTATGGTTGAAAATTGCTAAAAATCTAAAAGGAAAGCGCTCTATTCGGGGCGCTTATTTTTTTTGGATCTTCCCGCAATACCACCACGAGATAAGAAGTTCCTGCGACGAGACAAATCATACACGTATGAAAAAGCCAAGGTATTCAAATCAATCTTGACCAGCAGGTATTTGTGAATTCCGCAACTCTAAACGTTCGACTTGCTGTATTCAGTTTCAAAAAAAGTACTGTTTTCCCGAATATTGAAAAACATACTTAAACTCACATTATGCATTCAATAGCATCATTTCTTTTTCTTCGATTTTTTTTGATCTCACTAAGCTTGCACTCCTTTAGAGCCTTGTCTCAGACTGAATGGGCTATTCCCCTTGAAGGAGGTGGATTCAGTTCAGACATTGGATTTTCGTTAACTACGGATAATTCTGGAAACGTATATTCAGTCGGACAATTTTCCGATTCTGTAGACCTTGACCCTGGCAGTGGAGAGTTGATGCAGGTATCGATTGGAGGAACTGATATGTATATTCAAAAACTGGACGCAAACGGAAACCTACTTTGGGGACACAGTCTCGGTAGCTTCGGAAGTGATGCAGGAAAAGCGATTACCATTGATGATACTGGTAATGTATACATAACTGGCGCTTTTGGGGGAACTGTTGACTTTGATCCTGGTGCGGGCATATACGAACTCACGTCAAATGGAAGTTTCGATATATTTATTCTTAAACTTGATAACAACGGTAATTTTATTTGGGCACAGTCATTTGGAGGAACAGCATGGGATGTTCCAAACGAAATCGTGCTGGACAATTTAGGAAATCTCTATTCCGTAGGATATTTTTCTGGTTCTGTTTCAGAATTGATTGATTTTGACCCGACTTCTGGCGTTGAAAATTTATCCTGCCAAGGCTCATCAGATATATACATTCAAAAACTAGACGTTAACGGTAATTTCATTTGGGCAAAATCAATCGGAGGGTCAGACAATGATCGGGCTTACGACGTGACATTGGACAATTCTAACAACCCTATAATTACAGGATACTTCAGTTCTACAGTTGACTTTGATCCAAACATGGGAGTTACTACCTTGACGAGTAATGGTGCACGCGATATATGCATTGCGAAACTAGATGTAAATGGTAATTTACTCTGGGCAAAGGCTATGGGATCTAGTGGGGTTGACGGTGGTTTTTCTATTGTTAACGATAGTCAAAACAATATTTGTGTCGGTGGTTTTTTTGAAGAAACGGTAGATTTCGATCCGAACGGAGGTGTTGACAACCATAGTTCTTTTGGAGAATTCGATATTTTTGTGTTGCAGCTCTCTGAGAATGGTGACCTAAATTGGATCAATTCTTATGGAAGTTTGTACGAAGATTATGCTAGAGCAATCACACTTGATAACTCAGATAATATTTACTTGACGGGACACTTTTCCTCTTCTGTAGATTTCGGTTTAACTAGCGGGAATTTAGTATCTGCCGGATTCACTGATATCTTCGTCCAAAAAATAGATCCTCTCGGAAATTCGATGTTAGCGAATTCTTTCGGCGGAAATTCAGACGATCACGGTGTATCTATATCATTAGATGGTGTCGGCAACATTTACACAACAGGATATTTTCAGGGTACAGCCGATTTTGACGCTAGTGGAGGAATGTTAGAGCTTTCATCCTTAGATTTTCAAGAGGTGTTTATCATGAAATCGTCATTGCTAGATTTTTTAGAGGTAGACGAATTGAAAAAACTACAGAAAGTTCATGTTTACCCGAACCCGAGTAATGGCGAGTTTACTATTTCACTAGATGATATACATCCAACTGAACCTGTAAGAATTGAGGTTATTACTGAGATTGGTCAGAAAGTATGGGAGAGAGACATTGAAGATCAACATACTTTTGTTGACCTCGGTGACAAGGTTGCGGGAGTTTATTTTATTCGGATAATAAGCGAAGATGGTGTTTCTGTTCATCAACTACTCATTCAGTAACTATTCGCATTGACCCCCAGAAAATAAGAAGAAGTCGAATTACGTATTTTCCAACTCCGAGAAAGTCTCTCTTTAGGATTGCTCTTGATTCAATAAACTTACGAGATAAACTGTCCCCACGACTAAACAAATTAAATAAGGAACAAAAAAACCGAAGTATTCAAATCGATCCTGAACACCATCCATTTTGAACAATGGAATAAAGGCGGCAAAAAAGACCAAGAATTTGAACATGCTCATCCCCAGGTATGCGTTCCCCAAATTGAATCCATCTCTTCTTCGGAGCATGTTGAGCAAGCGAATTTCAACAATAACATAACCTAGGTTAAAAAGGTATGAGAGGATAATGAAGCTTCCGAAAAGTTCATAATCATATACTGAATGCAGATACACATGAATTGAAAAGGCAATCGCCAATGCAAAGGGTAAGCCTAGGAAGAATAGCTTATTTCTTTTTGCTGTCATCTTCGTCTTGATTCATCTTATTTACTTGGCGAAGAATATTGTACATGGACATCACAGTGGCGAAAAGCACCAAACTTATTGTCCACCATTTCTTATTGCTTGGGTATTTTTCATCGAGCCATCTACCTAGCATCGCAAAGACAAAGATCGTTCCGGCCATTTGAATTCCCATTCCGGAAAGTCGGGCAAGTCGGGAACGTGAAGCGGGCTGCTTCTTCTGTTCATCACTCATGAACTGAATGTATTTAGTAGACTACGTCTTCTTGTAAGGTGTTTTCTGTTGTCTTGCTTGCCGAAGAGCTGCTCGTACTGAAATTACTCATCTTACAATTTCCAGAGAATTCTGCTCCTTCTTCGATTTGAATCTTAGCTGTAGTGATTTCTCCAACCACCTTTGCAGTAGAGCGAAGTGTTAATAGATTTTCAACTTTCAATACTCCATCGATCTTACCTTCAACATCTGAATCCTCACAAACAAGGTTCCCTTTGATGACTCCAGTTCTTCCTATTACAACTTTCGCAGATGAAGAGACATTTCCTTGAATTTCGCCATCAATACGCACGTTCGACTCAGCAATAAAATCTCCAACGATTTTTGAACCTTCCACGATCACGTTTAAACGCTCAGGACTATTATCTCCCATCACTCCAACTTTCTTCTTCATAGCTTAGTAATATTCTTCGTAAAATAAATCGTACTCTTTCGAGTCTTGTTTCTGTAATAAGATAATCAGATTTTCTTGAGAGATCATCATAATCTTCGCATTTTGCAGATCAAGCAAGTATTTACGTGTTCTTTTGTACGCTGTAACATACTTCCCAGCCTCCGACTCGTTCTCGAAGTCATCCACGATAATCACACTACCGTCTTTGAATACTTTCGACTTCAGTTTTAATTTATCACGGCTGAAAAATTCTCTGTGGAAATCCGATATTCTTGCTTTCACGTCAGACGTACTTCTCTTCGCATCAGGGAAAATCACTACCATCAATTCTGCGCGATCGTTATACTTGTACGGTGACTTACTACCGAACTCAGCAACAATGTTTTCAGAATAACCATTTCGGATAATGTCAATCATTTCCTGAGCTCTCGCCGCTTCAACAGTCTTAGGGAATTCATCCAATATTCTGTTCAACGTTGGCATTAATGTATCCTTGTCATCGAATCGTTGCCCTAGACTCATTGCCTTCAACAACATGTATTTAGAACGGTAAGCATTATCAGGCTCTTCATTGATAATCTTGTCGGCCTGAGCGATAACTGGTCCATATAAACCTTTGTTGTAACGTTCTAACACACGTGTATACGATTGTTCCGCAAGGGCATCTCTTTCCTTCTTCTTGATGAAGAAATCCGGATCGCGTAGATAATTTGCGTAATCACTATTCGTATAGTTATTGAAGATGTATGTTTTCATCGCCTCAGCTCTCACAGGATCAGTCGCTTTATACATATTGTATAACTCGTAGGCCGAGAGCAAGTTGTGTTTGTTCTCAATCTCCTTATCGAGCACTTTGTTGAATTGGTCCTCAGCAAGCTTCACCTCTTTAAGCTGATCTTTATACAAAGACCCCGCGTTGAAATACGCCTCAAGTAAACGCTCATTGGACAAAGCCAACAGCGAATCATTTAATGGCAGATCTTTCATCAGAGATTCTACCGTTAACTCATCATCTTGATTTTCTTCTGCTACATTCGCCGAATCTCCATCTACGAAATTAGGGTCGTCATCAGCGATAAAAGCAGGAATCTTATCTGAACGTCTCCAATCATCTTCATTTTCGCGTTCACTCCATAACCTCCTAAATTCTTCGTATCCCTGAGCTCTCGTCTTTTGATTGTTCCAGTACCATTTCGAACCATTACCTTCTTGAGCAAACAAGTTTTCATTTTGCTGAAGTTCCAGTAAACGTTGAGCTTCTTTTTCTTTTCGAGCTTTTTCCTCCTTTTCAATCTTCTTGATCAAATCTTTCAGGAATTTTTCTCGTTCATTTTCAGACATTGCAGCGATGCGCTGAACACTGTCCTCAAATTGAGCCATTTCAACTGCTACCACAAGGTCAGAAAGCTTCTCTGCCTTATTTCGGATACCCTCAGCATTCGGATACGTGTCTGTGATTACGCGCCCGCAAGAATCATAATATTTCTGAGCAAATACGTAGTTCTTTTCAGAGAAACTCATATCCGCTAAACGTTCATACGCCATCCCTTTTTGACGCGTGTTGTTTACAGAATAAAATGCTGATTGGTGCAAGTATGATTTTCCCTGGGCTACATCACCCTCACGGATTTCCATATCGGCAAGTGCATAATAGATTTGATCTTTGAACTCAGCGTTCTTCTGATCGCGAAGCATCTTCAACAAATCCTTTTTTACTTTATCGCCTTCACCAAGAAACGTTCTCTTCAAACGAGCATTGAATGCCATTTTATAGGAAGATGTTCCGCGAATGACTTTATTATAGTGCATCGCAGCTCCAGACTTATTCCCTTGCTCTTCGTGCAGTTGACCAAGGATGAAATGAACCCGAGCTTTACCTTCTTTATCGCCCAAACGCGTGTGCTTCAACGATTCTTCCAAATGTTGAATCGCCTGAACATTTTCCCCTTTTAATAAGGCCAATTCAGCTTTTGTCTTTTCGAAATCAAAACGGATTTTCTTCGGGAATTGAGCAGGCTTCACCTCCTTCTTGCTTCCCTTTTTCGACACTTTCTCTTGCTCTCCGCTTTCTTGTTCTGCGATTGCAGCATCCAAATTATCGAGGTTAAACTTGGCAGCGGTTAAATCACCTTTCGCCATATTCGTTTTGGCCATCCACAATTCTCCGATGAACAATGATGGATCATCACTATAAAACTTTCGGATAAACTTGAAATTCTTCATTGCACCCTCGTAGTCTCTACGGTAATAAAGTGCTTCTCCTATCAAGGTCCAGTTTTCATCAATCCAACGATTGTGCTCTTCCTTTTTCTTCGAAGGGCGGTCGTTGTTCGGCATAGAGTGATCGCGAATCACCTTTGTACATTTCACAATGGCAGTATCAATCGCCGGATACATTCCAGCAACCTCCTTCTCATCTGGAACTGGGTTAATCGGCAACAAAGAATAATAATCCTCTTCCCGAGATTGTTGATACGTTCGAACGGATTGCTTGATTAACTCATTTGCATTGAAATACCCGTTGTAATGGGCATTCAAGCTGTGGTAATTCCGTGCAATAGCTGTGTTCTTTTCTGTTGAACAAGCCACCACCGCGAAAATAATCGCCAATGATGCACCTCCTATTTTGAGTATATTTCTCATGTAATTCTCGTCGCAGTTTGTGTTCTTCAGCATGAAGAACTCTAAAAAAGCGATTTTATTATGTTTATTTCCAAATAAATAAGCGCTTTCTAAGCGATATTGGTGAAAACTTGTTGAATGTCATCATCGTCTTCGATTTTGTCCAACATTTTTTCAATGTCTTCGAGCTGTTCGTCAGTGAATTCAGTTGCTGACATTGCAATACGCTGCAAGTTTGATTTTTCAACATCAATGTTCATTTCCTCCAGCGCACTAGCGAGTGTTCCAAAGGAAGTGTAATCGCCATTAACGAAAACCTTACCTTCTTCCTCCTCAATTGACTCCAAACCTGCATCGATCAATTCCAATTCAAGTTCTTCCAAATCCATTTCTTCCGTCTTCTCGAATTCGAAAACCGCCTTTCTGTTGAACATAAATTCAAATGAGCCATTCGGAACAACTGAACCTCCTGCTTTGTTGAAATATGATTTTACATTGGCAACAGTACGCGTTGGATTATCAGTGGCGCATTCCACATATACCAAAACGCCATGAGGACCTTTTCCTTCGTACAAAATTTCAGAGAACGCATCTGCGTCCTTCGCCGTGGCACGTTTGATCGCTGCATCAATGTTATCCTTCGGCATGTTCTGAGCCTTCGCATTCTTAATAGCAGTCCGCAAGGTCGCGTTCATGTCGGGATCTGTACCCCCTTCTTTTGCCGCAAGTGTAATCGCTTTCCCCAATTTAGGGAACAACTTTGACATCTTATCCCAACGTTTTTCTTTTGCTGCTCTCCGATATTCGAATGCTCTACCCATAGTGTTTAATTAATTTGGATAACAAAAATAACTGTTTTCTCTACAAGCACAAAGCTTTACCAAGATCGATCGAA
>JBGCDF010000513.1:0-2727 GCA_045105095.1 Crocinitomicaceae bacterium
CAGAAACAGATAGAGTAGAGGCCACATTCCTCCAAATACGAGAAGCGTTGGGAAGAGATGAATTCCTAAAAAGTTGACCGCAGGATAAAACTTACCTGTATCCTTTGCCAATTTTATGTAGCGCCAGTCCTCATGAGAAAAATCTGCCCACGAGCGAGCCCAATTGAGGGTTAGTCTCCATGACCAAATGCTTACGACTCCAAAAGAAATCCACTGAGGGATACCCATTACTTCGTGATATTGATATGCCCAGAACACGACAAAATAAAAGGGGATCACACTCCAAAAGGCGTCGTAAACCGAACTATTTTTCTTTATCAAAGAGAAAATGAAACAAATAACCGTCATAACGATATGAGCCGTAAGGTATCGTAGAGAGATGTCCTCCAAGTCGATATATTTCCATGATAGAAAGCCCGAAATGGCCATGATAATGTACATTCCAATAATCTGGATCATGTGATTTGCCTTCTTTGTCATATTGAGTAGATTTTATAGTCTGAAATTGTAAGTAAACGATCCTTGAATAGCTCATCTTTGAGTAATTCCGAGGATTTTGGCGACAGGGTTACCCGCGCAAATTTCGTCACCAAACCTTTTGCATGTTTATCTTCGTCGTGTGTGGCTGTTACTTTCTGCGGATTGTGATCTTCAATCAGTCGTCTTACCGCTTGCAGCCCCGGAGCGACTGTCCCTCCGAGGAAAAAAGGAAGTTTGTACAAATTGAATGGTGTCATTGCCAGCTTAATTGGTGGCATTTTTTCAAGGTATGACTTCCATTTAGGATTATCGTCGTACCCATGCGTTGTCATGAGTATACTTTCCTTCCCGTTTTCCAATACAAGCGCGTCATAAATTGGGTCAATTTTTCGCTTGGTGGGGATGAAATGCAGCTTTAAGGTGCTATCGCTAATCTGAAGTGGAGAGGTCCCAAACGTTTTGACTTGAGCTTCTGGCAGTAGCTTTCGAACGGATTTTTCGATGGAAGTTGGAACAATTAAATTGCTCGGTTGTAAATCGAGTAAGGTCTCTTGATGATAGTGATCAGGGTATTTTTGTGTAATGATGACCAAGTCAAACTCAGGTACTTCAGCTGGTTTCATGGGATTCGTCTTGTGCCATTGCGTGTTGAACCATGAAAAGTAATCGACCTCGGTGCCTTTGAGCCATGGGTCGATTAGAATGGACTTCCCAGCAAACTCAATTCTCCACGAATTATCCATGTTCAAACGTTGGACCCGCATACCAATTATTTTCCGACTAATTTAATGAATTGAAACTAGTTCAGGGCGGTTCGTTCAATTCAGCTTTCTAGCGAATCAATTGAAAAAAGGTGTGACCTTCATATTCATTCTGGTCCAATCCAATTGCTTTATACTTGATGAAGTACGTTCCATCTGTGACTTCCGTACCATTCGTTGTTCCATCCCATTCGAAATCGATCGTGTCAAACGTGAAGATTTCATGTCCCCACCGATTGAAAATACTTCCCTCCAAACGTTCTAGGTTCTGCGAAGTAATAAGAAAGACATCATTTATTATATCGTTGTTGGGGGTAAATACGTTTGGAACTTCAATTACCGCAGGATCGCCCAAAAGAACTTCGATATATCCTATCCAAGTAGATTGACAAGACCCGTTTAATGTTATTAATGTGATGGTGTAAATCCCCGCTTCATAGCTTGTTGAAACAGCAGAAGGCGTTAAAGTAGTTTCACTTTGCCCGTTTCCGAAGTCCCAGAAATACGAAGTTCCACCAGAACTTAGGTTGGTGAAGTCAACGTTCAATGGCGCCGTGCCACTCGTTGGTGTAAAGCTGGCATTGCTCGTCGGGTTGGCTAAGGTTGTCACTGAAACGACATCCGTGGCTGTACATCCATTGGCATCGGTTCCTGTGACGGTATAATTCGTCGTTCCTGAGCTCGGGATAAACTCAACTCCGTTAGAAATGCCATTATCCCAGATGTAACTTGCGCCTCCTGTGGCTGTTAAAATGACACTTTCGCCATCACAAACCGTTACATCGTTACCTGCGTTAATAATTGGAGCGGGACTGACAGTCACAATCGCTTCGGTGCTATCAATGCAAGATCCAAGGGTGTATACTACCCAGTAAGAAGCCGTAGTAGTCGGGTTTACTGAGATCGCTTGAGTAGATTCTCCCGTTGGGTTCCATTCGTAGGTTCCTCCGGTCGAGCTAGGGTTTCCAGTGAGTGTTGCAGTTTCTCCACTGCAGATGGACTCAGAATTAACTGAGATTGAAACGTTGTTTGTTCCAGTAATTGTGACTTGTGAAGTGTCTGCACAGCCAATAGATGAAGTCACAATGACATTATACGTTCCTGAACACAGATCCGTTGCTGTTGCCGATGTTTGTCCAATAGGCACGAAGGAACTATCGAACCATTCGAAGGTATAGCCTGGGATGGATCCAGATCCACTCGCAGTTGCTTGACCGTTGCAAATGCACGAAGCATTGTTGTCAACGGATGCCGAAGAGAGTATAGGAGTAATCGGTAAGCAGTTGTTGTTGAATTGTGCGATGTATGCCGAATTGGCTGCATTATTTGGAGCTCCTGGCGTTTGATTCTCCACACCACATGCTGCTAAATCAGCACAACCTACTGTCCAGTTAGATTGAACAGTCGGGTCGTTACCATTGAAGTAGTAGACCGTATTTGTTGCAGAATTGGCAGATGTTGATCCCCCAGAGAAGTAAATCAGATT
>JBGCDF010000514.1:0-6158 GCA_045105095.1 Crocinitomicaceae bacterium
GCCGTAAAGTTCTTACTGGACAAGATGACTACATCGTTTGTGTCTTTCTTTAGCGCGTAATGATTGAACTCACCGAAATCAAAGAAGCCTTTCGTTTTCAACTCGGAAGGAATCATAGCGCGGTGAGAAGAGGGATAGTTGAAATTACCGTACTTCGTCACCAATCGCCCGTTGTGGTATTTCGCAATCGAATAGGCTTCGAGTGTGTTAAACACATTAGTCTGTTGTGAAATCAATAGTCGAGGAAAACCAATTTCTTCGGGAATCTTTTTCGATTTTAGAGTACAGAATAAAATAGCCGTTGCAGTAGTATCTTCAGACACGAGAGGCTGCCGAATGATGTAACTGTATTGTCCTGTGTAGTCAGAAATGAAATAAATATTCGAATCCAATTCGGAAGGAACTCCCGATTTATCAATAATACTCTGAAGTTCGTTGTAGAGAGCATCTGGGTCTTTTCGGTATTCAATGAGTGGTTTTTTATTCTCGTCGAATAAGCTAAAAGCCATTTCATAGCGCTCCCAGTATCCATTGAAAAGGCGACGTTCTATTCCTTCTTGGAAGACAGAAAGACTTACCGCTTGAGGAGAGCCGATGAAATGCTGTAAAAGCTTGTCCTCCTTTATTTTTTTTGAGAGCTGGAAATACTCCGCTTCCGTTGCGATGTTTTTCTCCGTTGCCAGTTGATTGGCATATAATTCTCGTTCGCTGCGCTCCCTTTTCTGGTTGAAGTCAGCAATGTTTGCCGCAATTATTAAAGAGAACAATAACAGAAGAATCAGGCCGGCTCCCAATTGTTTGATTCCATCAAAACGGTAGATCAGGTAAACCATTAAACCGTAGAGGAAGGCGGGAAAGAGTCCGTTAAACGAAAGGTCATTTCCTTCGTTAATCTCATAAAACAAGAACACACATGACCCGAAAAACACGATCATGGCTATATGAACTGCCGACCATCCCAGTTCTTTACACTTCGTAATTGTGTCGCGAACCAATAAGTAAAAAGCATAGATAAAAAAACCAACGCTTGCAATGGCAACCATTGAGTAGATATTCAGTTCGAACAGTTGATCGATGATCAAAGGAATAGACGAATCTTCGATTAACCCATGAAGCAAATGAACGAGTAATTCCCACCAAGCTACCGAAGCAATGAAAAACCCAGCGGCAACAAACTTACTCACAACTCCCTCTTTCAACAATGAGAGAACCTGTCGAAGTTCATACATGATGTAGATGAAAATGCTCACATTTACAGCGTACTCCACAAAATTCGGGAACCAGTCATCCGTGCCGTATAAACTTGGCTCATACACTTCTGTCCCTTCCATGAAGCTGAACCACCCCATTTTAATCGAAAGATAACGGAGCGCAATGACCCCGAGCGGAACGAAGAATCGAACTTTTCGAGGAAGACGGCGGGTTACTTTGGTGAGTAGTAAAATCCACAGTGCAAGGGACGTCATCAGCAAGAGAAAAAGCATGACAGATTCCCAACGTGTAATCGGCTGAAGTTCATCACGAATGATGGAGAAAGCAAAAGAACCGTCCTTCATTTTGACTTGATATCCTCGTTCCTCATCAACGCTCAGAGAGGCTAAAAACGGTAATTCTAACTCCGGAGAAAAGGCGTTCACCAATTCACGATTTTCGTAGGAATAATCTTGCTTTATCAGAAATGAGCCACAGATCTTGTAGTCGCCAACTTTTATGGTTTTTGCGCAATACCAACCGTTTTGTAGGTGCAGAATTCCATCAGAAGGAAAGTGAATCTCTGCAAAACGAATAATCGGTAGTTGGTTCGTGTTCCAAAACGCCAATGAGTCGTTGCGGTAAACATGAAAGTTTACAGGAGATTTGTCGTCAAGTTCCCGCCAGATATCATCAACATCTTTGAATGCAATGGACTGTTTGAAAAAGTTGAGTTCACTGTCCAGAAGCTCCTGCTTCGCGCGAAAATCATCTTGAAATGAGCGATAAGCGCTGTCGGTATTTCCATTAGAATGAACAGAGAAATAATAAATCCCAAAAGTGATTGAACAAACAATCGCAGCGATCAGGACATAATATTTCTTCAAAAGACTATAGATCATACTTTCTGCTCAGCCAAACGTTGCGTGATCTCTTCAGTCAAAGCTTCGAAATCCGCATCCGCGTTGGAGTCGTTTCTGAACAAGAAATCAGCATCTTTTCTGTAAGGTAACAAATAATTGTCAAAGCAGGGAAGAACGTGGTTTTCCCACTGATAAAGGATCGCTTCACGCGAATAACCTCGGGTTTCTTGATCGCGATAAAGACGACGATCGAGCTGAATTTTCGGGTCTACTTCGATGAAAATAGAATAGTTCAACAGCTTGCTCACTTCTGGATATTGAAAGAGAAATAATCCTTCTACAATTAATATATCTGAAGGTTTTATGGTGATCAAAACGTGCTTGTCTGGAGGGGAGTTGAAGTGATATTCTTTCACAATAATTTCTTCTCCTCTCACCAATTTTTGAAGATCACTAACTAATCTTTCCTCGTCGAGAGCGGTTGGAAGATCAAAGTTCACTTCGCCGTTTTCATCAATAAATTGCTGCTCAATTGAACGATAGTAATTGTCCATTGAAAAGACACTTGGCTGAAGGTCTTTATAAGCTGTATAAAGTCGATTTAGCAGGGTCGTTTTCCCTGATCCGCTTCCACCACAAATTCCAATTATCATTTCTTTTTAGATTCAAATTCTACCTCGCCTTCTTTTCCAAGCTGATCAGTATTGAATACTAGAACAGTATTTGGCAAATTTACGGTAAATTCTTCTTTCTTTTTCGGGTAAAGTACGCTACTTGGATTCACAATGGCCCGTTCCGAAAAATCATTGTGAGAGGAAGTTTGACCCGGCTCGAAATATACGATGCTTACTTTATTGTATCCATTGTGATCCAGATGATATCCCACTCCTTCGTTCAAAGGGTAAATACCCAGCTTTAAGTCCTTATTTTCAATAAAATAGTTCAAGTTCATTTGATTGAGCTCTTTCCATTCTCCTTCTTCGTAAACGTGTAAAATGAGGGCTGCACCATTGGCACTTCGCTCAGCTCCCATCATGTAAAACTTCCCATTGATTTGAGCAAGAAGTCCGCGCTCTACCACATGTTTTTCTTCAAGGTAATAGCTTCCTGTTGTTCCGAATCCAATGTTTTCAATGGATAAAAGATCTGAAGGAGCCTTCAGAAAAGTTCCCGTTTTTTCTTTTCCTTTTGAGGTAAATGATCGTGTGTTCCAGCCTGTTTTCTTCGCACTGTATCCGCGAGCAGCGAAATGAATTTCATCTCCTGTGAAACCAATGTAGTTCCACTGCCCAATGTTTTCATCCTTTAAATCAGCATTGGGGATGGCACCAAGTTCTACCGCGTAGCAGAGCATGTTGTGGTGCGTCATGAACGTAGCGAACTCGCGAATACATTTCCCCTTTTTGTCAGCATATCGGAAGTGATGAACTAAGGCTTTGTCCGTCACAACCACATTAATTAATTCTAGTTTGTTGTAATCGTAGCTCCCCAACTTTTTAATTGCAGCAGAAATTGAGGTGGAAGTAGTTTTCACGTTTCCAGCAGAATTCAACTGATTAAAATACACCTTTCCACCTTCCAATTCGAGGTTGTCAAGGAAGTAAACGTAGCGAGCATTTTCACTGGCCAAGTAATAGTACTTTTCGTTTTTTGGTCGAATTTTTTGATCCCAAATACTCTCCTCGGCATCGCCAACAAGGGTTAAATTGATTTGAGGTTTCGCCATATTAGGGTCTTTGCTCATCAGGATTGTTCCCATGCCTTTCCACTCAATGACATCCGTAAACGGATAATTCACCATTGGAATCGTAAACTTTTGTGAGATGCTACTGAAAGCGATCAGGGACATTAAAATTACCAGAACTTTATTCATAATTTCGTACTTTGCGTGTTCATTTTGATCATCAATGATCGTGCTAAAACCTGATTTCACTTCTTAAATGCACTCAGATCGCTTAAAAAAGAGCAGATTTGAGTTTAAGTGAGGAGGGATTATCGGGATATTGCGATGAAATTAAACTATAAATATGCCTTTTTCAAGTGATAAAAATACTTCGCTAATCCTTTTAATAGAATAACTTGTCGTTATCCCTTTGGAATATAGCCAGCTATACTCCAAATGGGGCTGCCTAAATTTATTCAAACTAAAAGTTTTCTGAGAAGATTTTAGAAATGAAATAAGGTTTTAAAATAATAATCTATGTTCTCTAATTTAACAAAGAACCAATTCCGACGTATGCTTTTTCTAGCATTCGCTTTGCCAACCCTTGTATTCGCTGCTTCGTCTTTTATAATAAAGAAGGATAAAGAGTTGAAAATTGGGAAACCAGTTCCTGCAATGGACATTCAAATGGAAGGTATTGATGACCAATCTCACGCACTTTCTGATTTTCAGGGAGAAAACGGTTTAATGGTCGTTTTTTCATGTAACACATGTCCTTTTGTTGTTGGAAATGACAACTTCGATGGCTGGGAAAAACAGTACAACGATTTGTTCACAAAAGCGCAACAGGCAAAAATTGGTTTCGTGTTGGTGAATTCCAATGCCGCAAAGCATGAGGGAGTAGATTCGATGGAGAAAATGAAAGAACGCGCAGAAGCTCAAGGGTATCAAATGAACTACCTGATGGACGTTGATTCGGAAGTAGCAAATGCTTTTGGGGCGAAGACGACTCCGCATGTGTACGTGGTTGATACCAAAGGAAAATTGGTCATGCGAGGAAGTATCGACAACTCATGGGACAGCGACCGAGAAGAATTGGAAACGTACGCACTTGATGCGATTAATTTTTTAACGGAAGGAACTAAACTACCGAATACTACACCTGTACCGAGAGGGTGTAGTATTAAACGAAAATAAGCGGACGCTCTCGATATTCCGATAACTATTGGAATCTGAAGTATCAAAACTACTTTGAAGCGAAAGCTTCACTATTAAAATAAATTATGAAAAGAAAACTACTCGTTATCTGTGCTATAGCCGCTGTTGGCTTCAGCGCAAAAGCACAAACAATTGATCTTGGTGAACCAGTCAGCTGGAAATCTGGCATCCGTGTTGATGAAATTGACTACGAAGTAATGCGTGGCTTTGATGCTGGCGTAATTGCTGCGGAAGATGCCATCAACGATGAGACCAAATCTCAACCTTGGAGATTTGGATACAAGTATGAAACGAATTTCTCACTAGACAATTCAGGAATATGGGAAACGCTGTCAGATGGTAGCCGTCTTTGGAGACTTGGAATTACTTGTAACGGAGCCATTACGATCAACCTATTATTGGAAGATTTGAATATTCCAGCAGGAGCGTCACTATACTTGTTTGATAAGGACAAGACGAATAAAATTGGAGCATATACGGTTCGCAACAACAGAGAAGATGGAATGTTGGGGACAGAAATGATTTATGGTGAAAACATGGTTGTTGAGTATCACGAACCAGCGAATGTAGCAGGGGAAGGATCATTGACGATTTCAAGTGTTGTTCATGGATACAGAACGTTAACGCATATTCAAAATGAATTGACAAGAGCGTTGAACAGTTCAGGTAACTGTAATATCGATGTGAATTGTCCGCTTGGTGATCCATGGAAGAACCAGATTCGGTCTGTAGCAATGATTGTTGTGAACGGAAACGGAGCATGTACGGGAGCACTAATCAATAATACATGTAATGACGGTACTCCGTACTTCCTAACGGCGAATCACTGTTTGAGTGGAAACACTTCTAACTGGGCATTTAGATTTAACTGGGAAGTAGCCGAAGGTGATGCTACATTGTCATGTGCAACAAATACGAACTCCGCAAGCTCGTATAACCTTGCATCCTCTCACGATCAAACGGCTAATGGAGCAACTTTGTTAGCGAGTAGTGGAAATTCAGACTTCGCATTACTTGAAATTGATAACATGGATGAGAATGATGCCATTAACTGGGGGCTTTTTTACGCTGGATGGGACAACACGGATGTACAGGCTTCCGTGAGTGAGGCTATTGGAATTCATCATCCTTCAGGAGATATCAAAAAGATCTGTCGTGCGTTCGATACTGGAAATAACATCAGCCATTCGGTTGTTGGAGGAGCGGATGTTTGGTTCATTGAT
>JBGCDF010000515.1:0-34099 GCA_045105095.1 Crocinitomicaceae bacterium
GAGATTTAGCGATGTCACAATTCCCATGGGGTGGTCCATATATCAGAAATGAGTCTGGTTGTTTCCTTGGAAACTTCAAACCTATGCGTGGAAGATACTTCGAGGACGGAGGTTTCCATACTGTGAAAGTGTACTCTTACAACCCGAACGGATGGGGATTGTACTGTATGGCTGGAAACGTTGCTGAGTGGTGTGAAACTGCTTACGATGAGTCGATGTACGAATTCTCTCATGATCTGAACACAGAATACCGATACAATGCAATGGATTGGGATCCACCTTCAATGAAGCGTAAAGTAATTCGCGGTGGTTCTTGGAAAGATATCGGTTACTATCTGCGTAATTCAACGAGAACGTTTGAATACCAAGATACTGCAAAGTCTTACGTAGGATATAGAAATGTAATGACACACCTTGGACGTGGAGGTAAGGATTTCACGAAAGAAGGTGGAGAAGAAATTCGTAGCGATATTCAACTTCGCTAAGAATATACGACAACAACAAACAATAAATTAAACCTAAAAGAAGGAAAAACTATGAAACCAGGAAGTAAAGGATGGAAAAAGTTTATGGCGAAGCTGTACGGAATTGGAGCAGCGATCGTTATTATGGGAGCATTATTCAAGATTATGCACTGGCCGTTTGCAGGACCAATGCTTGTAGTAGGTCTTAGTACTGAGGCGGTAATCTTCTTGTTCTCTGCATTCGAACCAATTCACGAAGATCCAAATTGGGAATTAGTTTACCCTGAATTGGCTTTAGGTCACACTGATGATCTTGACCACAATAACCTACCTGCTGGTGGTAGTAGCCGTGGTGGAGGAAACGGAATTACTGACCAACTTGATAAAATGTTGGAAGAAGCGAAAATCGATGGTGAATTGCTTGAACGTCTTGGAGATGGAATGCGTACACTAGGAGATAACGCGCAACAATTGAAAGGCGTAACATCTGCTGCTGCGGCAACAGGATCTTATGTTGATAGCTTGCAAGCAGCTTCTGATAAAGTTTCTAAACTTTCTGAAGCATACGAGAAAGCGTCTGTTTCTATTTCTGGAATGACTTCGGCACAAGCAGAAGGTGAATCATTCGGAGAGCAAATGCAAAAAGTTTCTAAGAACTTGTCAGCATTGAACAACGTTTACGAATTGCAATTGAAAGGATCTTCTGCTCATTTAGAAGCAACAGAGAAATTCCAAGGACAAGTAACTGAAATGATGAAGAACCTTTCTGATTCAGCTGAAGATACTCGTATCTATAAAGAAAACATGGCAGCGTTGTCTCAGAACTTGACTGATTTGAATGCGGTTTACGGTAACATGTTGAAAGCGATGACAGTTACCCGAGGATAATTTTTTCTCGGATAAGTGTTACTTATCGTTTTTATTGAATTAACATAGTTATTAACCAAATGAAAAAGAATTAATCATGGCAGGAGGAAAAGAAACCCCCAGACAGAAGATGATCGGTATGATGTACTTAGTACTCACCGCTCTTCTTGCCCTCAACGTATCGAAATCGATTCTCGATGCATTCGTTGCGATTGAGGAAAACATGCAACAAGCCAACCTTACAGAGTTAGCTCGTGGAAACGAGAAAATTATGGATTTGCAAGGTATTGTTGAAGAAAAAAGCACTAACCCTGGTGCAGCTGCAAAAGCAGATTTGCTATTAAAGGTTATTGATGAAATAGACAAAGAAGCGGCAAAGCAAATTGTTGCGATTGATGACCTGAAAAAGGAAATCCTCGAAACTGTAGGAGAGGACGTGAAGACCATTGGTAAAGAAGGGTCGATTGTTACTATTGCCTACGATGCAAAAGCAGATCAGTTGAAACCTACCCGAATGAATCTTGAATTCGTGAACGGTAAGGACAAATACGATGAGCCAATGCGTATTATGATCGGTGAAGCGACTGATATCAAGAAGCCAGCAGGTAAAGGTATCAAGCTTTGGGATGATTTGAAGGCATACAGAGATTTCTTGTGTGAGAAGGTTGCAGCGTCGCAAGTTGCTTCTGATACTTCAGGGAATGTATCGCTTCAAACGAAGTACAAGTTCAAACCAACTGACATCAAAGAGTTCAAAGATCAAACGGATCTTGGAATGAAGGTGAAAGCGGAAATTAACAAGCAAGGGACTGTAAACCCTGATGATGTTAACGAGATTGTTGAAATCTACCGTGGTTTAACTAAAGTGGAGTTCTCAGAAGTTCACGATGTGGAAGGTGTACATTGGATTGGTAAAACATTCGATCACTCTCCATCGGTTGCGGCAATTGCTTCATTGACGTCTTTGCAAAAAGATGTGTTAGCTGCTAGAGCTCGCGCTCTTTCAGTAATTAGAGCACGTGTTGGTGGTGGAGAATACGCATTCAACAAAGTAATGGAGTTAGCGTATGGTCCAGAAGTTGTTAACGCAAACGAAGAGTTTGAAATTCAGGTACTAATGGCGGCTTTCGATACAGACAAGCAACCTGAGGTTACTTACAACGGTGAGAAAGTTACAAACGTACGTGATGGTAAAGGATATGTTAAAGTGAAGGCTGGATCTTCGAACATGACATTATCCGGAGATATAACCATTAGAAAGAAAAATGGTGATCCTACGACAAGAAAATGGACGAAGGAGGTAGTTGTTATGAAGCCTTCTGGTTCCATAGAGCTTCCTGAGTTGAACGTTCTTTACAGAGGGTACCCGAATAAAGTGAATGCAACAGCTTCAGGTTATCCAAAAACGAGTCTTTCGGGATCTGGTGTTTCGATTTCTGCTAGTGGAGATGGTTACATCGTGAAGCCATCTGGAAGAGGAAAAACGGCAACGTTATCTGTTTCTGGAAGCACGGATGGAGGAAAATCTGTTTCATTGAAGACTATGACGTTCCGTTGTGTGAACCTTCCAGATCCAGAATTGTACTGGGGAGGTGTGAAGAATGGAGGAAAAGCTTCAAAATCTCAAACGAAATTGTTTGCGAAGTATCCACCAGAAATTCCATTGAGCGCGACATTCAACATTCTTAAATGGGAATGTCAAGTTCCTGGAGCACAAGGAAAACCACCAGGAGGTCCTGGATCTAATATCTCTGCTGCAACGAACTTGTTGCGTGCAGCGAAACCTGGTAGCCAAGTAAGTTTTATATGTACAGTAGTCGGTCCGGACGGTATCCAGCGTAAGAAAGCTGGAGCATTTAAAATTCAATATTAAAATTGAGGAGTATGAAAAGTCTATTCATGAGTGCAGTTGGAGTCTTCCTATTCGTAGGAACGACCTTGGGACAAATTGAGGGAATCAATGGTGGACCAGTCAACGTGCCTACGGAAGGAATTATTGATGGTGTGTTTATTCAAGAGCACATTCCAACAAAACGAATGATCCCTTACACAAATGTTCGAGAAGCAGATGCGATCTGGAGCAGACGTGTATGGCAGTTTATAGACTTGCGTGAGAAAATCAATCAACCGATGTATTACCCAATGGATGATATTACTCCATACGCATGGGTTCGTAATGCTTCGCGTTGGAGTCTTTGGACAATCATCAGACAACATGTAATGAATGGTGATTTGAGAGTATTCTCTCCATACAATCCTCTTAGCTACGGTCTTGGTGCGTGGGATGGTGATCAGTTGAAATACCCGATCGACCCGCAACAAGGAATGAATTTCTACACAGACTCTGCTTTCAGAGATGAAATGACATTCTACCTTGGAGAACTTGGACCTGTGAGTGATGTACCGTTGGTGGATGAGTATGGTGATAACATCATCATCGAATTACCTGATGGAACGCAATCATTCAAATATGAAAACCCAGACACTATCTGGTATCAATCAAGAGATATTGTACAATACCGTATCAAGGAAGATTGGTTCTTAGATAAGCAACGTTCTGTACTAGATCAACGAATCATTGCCTTGGCACCGATTCGTTACAAGTACGATGTAGATGCGAATGGAAATAAAACAATTGCTGGACTTCAAGAAATGTTCTGGTTGTATTTCCCACATTGTCGTTTTGTGTTTAACAACTACTTCGTGTACAATGAACACAACGATGCGCAATGGATGAGTTTCGATGACCTTTTCTGGAAACGTCGATTTAGCTCACAGATCTACAAAGAGAGTAACGTTCACGATCGTGAGATCGAAACATACCGATCAGGATTAGATGCGTTGCATGAGTCTGATAAAATTAAAAATGAAATTAGAAACATCGAACACGATATTTGGTCTTTCTAGTCTCTACATAATTACTGGAATCCCTCGGCCCTTGGCCGAGGGATTTTTTTTTGCCCATTTTTCGCGAATGCCTGAGAGGTAATCACTTGTGGGTAACTTTTTTATCTCCGTGAGTTATGTTAGAAACAACAAAACTTAGAACGATGAAATACTTTCTCTCCATTTTCTTCATAATTCCACTGATGTCGATGTCGCAAGAGCCTCTCCCCGAACTCCCTGGAGTCAGGGATGGCTCTCCTTGGATGAATACTCATGTACCAACGAAAAGACTCATTCCATATGCGCCAGTGTCCGAAAGAGATGTGCTCTGGAGTAAGAGAGTATGGCGCACAATTGATATGCGGGAGAGAATTAACCAACCCTTGTATTACCCATTGGACGAAGTGACGGAGTTGGAATGGATCACTAATGCATCTCGTTGGAGCTTATGGACCATTATCCGCAAGCATGTAATGAATGGTGATTTGCGTGTATTCTCACCATACAATCCAGTCAGCTATGGATTAGGAGCATGGGATGGCGATCAATTGAAATATCCAATCGACCCTAATCCAGGAGAGAACTATTACACGGACGCGAATTTCCGAACAGATTTGCTCTATTATCTGGGGCGTTTAGGACCGCAAAGTGACATTGCATTGGTTGGGGATGACGGTCAACCATTGATTGAAATTGACGAAAATGGTGTGCCATCTCAGGTGTATGATGCTCCTGACACACTGTGGTACGAATCCAAAGATATTGTTGAGTACCGCCTGAAGGAAGATTGGTTCTTTGATAAGCAGCGAGGAGAGCTCGATGTTCGTATTATTGCGATAGCACCTGTTGTATACGACACAGAACTCGACAATGAGGGCAACGAACAAATAGTAGGAAAGAAGGAACTGTTTTGGTTATACTTTCCACATTGTAGATTTGTATTCAACAATTATTCCACCTACAACAATCGAAATGACGCTCAATGGATGAGTTTTGATGACTTATTTTGGAAACGACGATTCAGTAGTTACATCTACAAGGAAAGTTCAGTTTCCGACCGTCCGATTGAGGCATACACACATGGCGTTGACGCGTTATATGAATCAGAGAGAATCACGAACGAGATTCGCAATTTCGAGCACGATTTATGGTCGTATTAAAAAAAAAAACGGGCTTCGGCTCCGCTCAGCCCTCCCAGTTGGTATACTCAGAGGGCTGAGCGGAGCCGAAGCCCGAACTTCATTATTGTAGACTGACCGGAGTCGAAGCCTACTTATTCAAATCCCAGGAATACTCCTGATAATTAATTTTTTGCTTGTCTAATACCTCTTCCGTTCTGTATTTATTGATAAAGTCGAACACCGTTTTTCCACCTTTCGTGAAGTCTTCACCATACCAATCGAAAATCTTCGAGATTTGCACCTCATTCTTATCGTAAGTATTCTTGGATGCATCATTCAAGAAACGTTTCGTCTGACTCGTCATTTTTCCGTAAACCGTTCCAGGCGTATATGCTTTATTAAGTAGTACCGGACATGATTTACTCGCACAGTTTAACGCGAAGTGAATTCGAGGTTCATTAAATCGCTTGCGGATAATATCATTCTCAATCTGATTTAACGAGTACGTACTTCCGTTAAGCTTGATGAACTTCTTGTGCCAAGGCTTTGCAGTAATCTTCGTGATAGAAGTCGTTGGATAGTTGTCAACGATTAATTTGATCGTGTAAACATTGTACGCGTTAATCCAGTAAGTCAATTTCTGAGATGAACTCCACCCAGACCCAGGGAAGTTGTTTTCCAACTCTTTGATGACCTCTTCTAATTTCGATTTATTCGATTTGATCCCTGCATAATTTACATTTCCAGCATACGAAACGTAAGTAGACAACAAAGAATTTAAGTTTTTGTATTCGTGAAAATCATACGAATCTTCTTCGGTGTTTTCTGTTGTTACGATCTCTTCCGTTGGAGGAGGTGGAGGCGGTATATTTGAACCATCTGATCCGTCCAACAGAGTTCCTTTCTCAGCAATTTCACGGAGATCTTCTGCTGTGGCCTCTTTTGAAGTTTTTACTTGAGTACCATCTTCTTTTGTTTCAATTTGAGTAATAACCTGATTGCCGTCCTCATCAGTCGAGATAACCGTTTCGATATTCGGTTGATCATCATCCGACTTTACGGATTCACTTAATTCGTCGGCCAAATTTTCAGCCTGATTTTTTACTTCAGCTTCAGGGCTAGAATCCCCACAAGATGCGGAAAGGAGCGCTGTTGCTAGTACGATCGAAAATAGATATAGTTTATTCATGGTTATTAGGACGATTAAAACGGTTAAAACTTACGCCAATTTAGTTCAATGATTTGTAATTAGCAATCCAATCAGGGTCTGTTACATCTTTTAGTAACATCCAGAAGCTCGAATCCAAAAAGAAATCGCCATCGATATGACCGATTCCATAACGCTCTCCAAGGTATTTTTCCTGTTGAGGAGAAGGTTTATGATATTTATTGCTCCAGCCAATATCGTTTCTCGTTCGAAACGGATAAACCGAAAAACGAATCTTCCACAGTGAATCGAAAGGAATGCAAGATGGAATATCTTTGAAGGTGATACTGTCTTTTATGACATTACATCCAAGACCATTTTTGTCGAACAAGTTCTCACGTTTCGGATTGTAAATACTCGGCCAGTGGCCAGAAATGATCTTAATAAATGTTTCACGGTCGCAAACACGCTTGTGAGTCAAGTTTCGTCCAGTATTAATATAGCACACATATGTAACTAACTTTGAGTTAGCACCAATTGAAACACGAACTCCAAAAACGGGATGGGGTTGATGTGAAACAGGAATCACGGAAATGGAAATCCCCCAAATAATAAGTGCGAAAAAGCGCCAGCGCATATCCTAAATTAATGAAAATCATTCGAATAGATCAAAAACGAGACCAACTAGAAAAATTGGGCGTTTCCCGATAGCTATCGGGAGCAGGCTATCCGCGAAAAGTCCAGTGGGGCTTTCTGCTAGTATCCTTAACGCGACAGTCGTTTATTCGGATCATTAGATTTTTGGAGCACTCCGTGCTTGGATCGCTTCTTAATTCAAAATATCGGTGAACTAATCCAACTAATCCAACTAATCCAACCAATCCAACTAATCCAACCAATCCAACCAATCCAACCAATCCAACAATCCCTTGCAGTGAGGCTTTCGCGTTGCATTGAGCTTGTCGAAATGAACTGAACAATCCAACTAATCGGAAAATCGGACAATCGAATAATCGGGACATCGATCAATCCAACTAATCCAACCAATCCAACTAATCGGAACATCGATCAATCCAACTAAAAACGAAAAATCTTATTCGGAGTAATGCAAGCGTTCAACTTGATATCATGGAATTCGATCCCTTCAATTTTGTCAACCAACTCATCAAAGTGATTCAAACCAATAAACGTACAACGTGGAGAGCATTTTTTCAAAAAGCGATCATAGAACCCCTTTCCATATCCCACACGATTTCCTTGTTTATCGATAGCGAGGAGAGGGACGAACACATAGTCGAAATGCTCAGCAGCCACAACACGGCCCTTTCTGGGCTCAGGAATGCCGTACTCAGAAATCTCAAGTTGGTCTTCGGATTCGAAAATCACCTGTTTCATCTCGTTCGTTTTGAAATTGGCTTTTGGAATGGCAACCTGTGCACCAAACGACTTTGCTTTTTCCCAAATCTTGTACGTGTTGATCTCCTTGTTGCGTTCAATGGGAAGAAAGATACTGATCTTCTTTCCTTCCAGCTGATATTTACTAAACACCATATGGCAAACAGCCTCAGAAATCTCCTCAAGCTGACGGGGCGACAGCGCTTTACGCTTCGCTATATAGGTATCACGAACTTCTTGTTTTGTCATAATTACATGCCAGAAAATAACGACTGAGCAGAGGACATTACCTCTTTCTCATTTAATTCATTGACTTTGTCCAATGCGCGATTGAAGGCTACGCAAATAAGATCTTCCAAATCTTCGTTTTCGAACTGAGTAATATCGGCATTGATTTTCACCGATTTAAGTTCTCGGTTTCCGTTCATAGCTATACGAACCAGACCATTTCCCGCTTCCTCAGTAATCTCTAATTCTGCCAATCGAACCTTGCTATCTTCTGATTGACGTTTAAGCTCGGTAAGCTTAGTAATTAAATCGTTATTAAACATGTTTATTTGTTTATCGCAGATAAATATACTAATTTCGATGAACTGAGGAGAGTGTGTCGTCTCTTCAGTCCTTAGCATCGTTGATGATGCGCATGAAAACTACGTCACAATTAGTCACTTCTACAACGAAAAAAATTTTGCAGAGAATACTTTTATTGTCTTTTGTCTTATTGGCTACCGTCGCATTGGTTACTTCATTGAACACTCGTTCTAGTGAATCCAAAATCGACCAAATAGACCCCAACGCATATTCCATCGAACAGGTATTGACTATGTTAGGTGACGATCCACTCATTCATAAAATTGATAAGGTAGATTTGGCAAAAGCGAAAGTAGGTGAAGACCTGATTTTTAAAGGATACACCGTTCGAGATGGGAAAAAGTCAAAACGAATTTCTAACTATTTTGTCTGTACGGATTGCCATAACACAACCCGTGAGTTTGACAATACGGCCAGTGAGAACGCTGAAGATAGGTTGACTTATGCTAAGGAAAATGGATTACCTTTCTTGCCAGGTTCTACACTTTGGGGAATTTATAACAGAGAAAAGTTTTACAATGATGATTACGTTGAGAAGTACGGCAGTCTTGTAACAGATGCACGAGATTCTTTAGAGAACGCCATTCAGTTGTGCTGCAAATACTGTGCTTCGGGACGTTACATAGAGGGTTGGGAGTTAGAATCAATCATGCACTACTTCAAGAAGAATGAGTTACATCTAAGCGATTTAAATTTGTCAGATCGTGATAAACAGACACTTTTAGGGAGTTCTTCAACCGAGGATGAGAAAAAGAGTTATACAAAAGAACTTAAGAAATTATACAGACAAGCTTATTCCGCAACTTTCATGGAGACAATGGATCGAAATGCTCGTAAATATGGAGAAGGTGGAAATGTAGAAAACGGGAAATTGATTTATGAAAAAGCGTGCATGTTCTGTCATGAGAACAAGCGAGTAACCTATTTGCACCTAGATGATGGTAAATTATCTGGTGGTTTCCTTTGGAGGAACAGAAAGAAATATACTGATCAAGCGATTTATCAAATTGTTCGCCACGGTACCTATTCCAAAACAGGTAGAAAGCAGTATATGCCGCACTTTACAGAAGAAAAAATGAGCGATGAACAATTGAATGATTTGGTCGCTTATATCAAACAAATTGCTAAGAAATGATAAAAAAAGTACTCGTTCTATGCAGCTTTGCACTTGCCTTTGGTGCTCAAGCTCAAAACGTAGAAGAAACATTTTCAGGAACTCGTGTGATCAATGGTCATTCCGTGGAGACCCTTAAAAGCCGCATCTTAGAATTCCGAATAGAGCACCGATTTGGTGACATCGGAGGTGCCAATGGAGGGGTTCAACAATTCTACGGTTTCGATCAGGCAGCAGACATTCGCTTTGCTTTCGAGTATGGAATCATGGATAATTTAATGGTTGGAATTGGTCGAAACAAAGGAAATTACCCATACAGAGCACTGTTGGATGGTTTTACCAAGTATCGCTTCATGTCACAAGAAGAGAAAGGAAATCCGCTTAGTTTAGCAGTTGTAGGTACAGCTTCAATTACCTATGGTCAGGCATCAGAAGATTTGACCTTAGTAACAAGCTTTCCAAAGTTCTCGCATAGAATGGCCTATAGCGCCCAGTTGTTGGCTGCACGAAAGTTCGGAGAACACTTAAGCGTACAATTGATGCCGACATACGTACACAGAAATCTCGTTGAGACGGATGACGTGAACGGCTTATTTTCTATGGGAGGTGCCTTGAACTATAAATTCAATAAAAGCTATGGTATTACTGTCGAGTATTACCACAACTTCAACCCTTCAGGATTCAGAGCGGACATGACGAATAGTTTGGGTGTTGCATTTGAGTGGAATACCAATGGACACCTTTTCAAATTGAACTTTACCAATGCAAGAAGTTTCGTTGAAACGCAATTCATACCTTATACCTCTTCGGATTGGTTAGCAGGTGAATTCAGAGTTGGATTTAGCATTTCAAGAAAATTTAAACTATGAAAAAATCAGCATACTTCTTAGTCGGAGCTTCGCTTCTAGCAATAGCATTAATCACGACTCCTTCATGTAATAAAGATCAAGTGGCGGAACCTATTCCACTTGAATGTCCGGATACTATTTCCTTTGCAACAACAGTTGAACCATTAATTCAACAGAATTGTTCAACAAGCGGCTGCCATGATGCGTCAGCAGCTGGAGGATATAATCTGGAAGGTCACGGAAATATCTCAACGAACGCTAATGCTATTTTAACGGCTATTCGACATGAGAATTCTGGATTGCCAATGCCTCTAGGCCAACCAAAGTTGAGCGATACGATTATTCAGCAAGTTGATTGTTGGATAAAACAAGGTGCGTTGGACAATTAACTAATGACTTATATTATACCTTAACAACTCAAAACTAACAATTATGAAAAAAAGCTACATCTTAACTTCCTTGGCTTTAGCTTCATTGGGGTTCTTTGCTTTTCAGCATGCAACCAGTGAAACTAGTGTCGTAGAAAAATTTAATAAAGAACACTTATTCTCTTCGGGAGGACAATCCGGTCTTACGGGAGCTCCAGGAGAACAAAACTGTACTCAGTGTCACTCGGGTACTGCTGTAGTCGCATCATCTGAGAACTCATTCGCATTAGTAGATGCAAGTTTCGCTCCTGTAAGCTCTTATGTGCCAGGAGATACCTACACGGCAAGTCTTCAATTTACCTCACAACCTGCGAAATATGGTTTCTCATCAACTACGCTTGACGGAACTGATCAAATGGCCGGGGCTTTAATTGGAAGTGGAATTGGAGGAACACAGAACTTTAACTCAGGTGGGAGAGACTACGTGTCGCACACTAATTCTAGTAACTCTGGAGGTACCTTATTTGCATGGTCTTGGGTAGCTCCAGCAACAGATGTTGGACCTGTAACATTTTACATTGCTTCGAACATTACCAACGATGACGGATCAACTACTGGAGATGTAATCCATCTATCAGAACATACTATCGGTTCAACTGCAAGCATCGGTGAAGAGATTCATGATCCAAAGTTTGTAGCGGGATATAACGCAACTACAAACAAGTTAATGGTAGATTTCAATTCGTTAAGAGTTGGAGAGATGCACTTGAACTTGGTAGATATGAATGGTCGTTCAGTATTTAACTACGATCTTGGACTTTCTGAAATCGGAGAAAATAACGAATCAATCACATTACCTTCTGACTTAAGTGGAGGAATGTATGTTGTTCACTACTTTGTTGGAAACAAAGGAATGACAGCAAATATCCTTGTAAAGAAGTAAAATAACATTTGCTAGATATTTAATCCCCTGATCTCGATAACTATCGGAATCAGGGGATTTTTTATGCGCTATCCGCTAACTCTTTCAATGTTGAATTCATCGCTTCGAAGCCTTCTTTGACCGAGTCTAAAGCTACGTTAACTGTTCTAGACAGGGAGGTAGAGGTGTTCCAATCCTATACTTTCAACTGCCGCTGAATTATCCCCATAAAAAAGTAGGATGTTAGATAAATCAATGTCAGTTGGATACTTAACTTAAATCTTTATATCTTAACAGCTCAAAACTAACAATTATGAAAAAAAACTACATCTTGACCTCTTTGGCTTTAGTTTCATTAGGGTTCTTTGCTTTTCAGCATACGACCAGTGAAACGAGCGTCGTAGAGAAATTTAACAAAGAACACTTATTCTCCTCAGGTGGACAGTCTGGTGTAACGGGAGCACCAGGTGAAAACGACTGTACACAATGTCACTCTGGTTCATTTCAAGACGGATCAACGGAGAATTCATTTTTGCTGTTTAATGCCAGCCTACAGGTAGTTTCCTCGTACACACCTGGTGATACATACACGGCTACGCTGCAATTGGCATCTGCACCTTCAAAATCAGGTTTTTCATCTACTACCTTAGATGGTACAGATAATATGGCAGGAACGTTAATTGGTACAGCGATTGGAGGTACTCAGAACTTCTCATCAGGAGGTCGTGACTACGTTTCACATACAGTTGCAAGTAATGGAAATCCTGATTGGGCTTGGACGTGGGAAGCACCTGCTACAGATGTGGGTGATATAACATTTTATATTTCCTCAAACGTTACGAACGATGATGGAGCAACATCTGGAGATGTGATTTATGTGTCAACAAATACCGTCGGTTCAACTGCGAGCATTGGTGAAGAAATTCACGATCCAAAGTTTGTGGCAGGATACAATGCAGCTACGAGCAAGTTAGTAGTAGATTTCAATTCGTTAAGAGTTGGAGAAATGCACTTGAACCTTGTTGATATGAACGGACGTTCTGCGTTTACATACGATCTTGGTCAATCAGAAATCGGAGAAAACAACGAATCAATCACATTGCCTTCTGATTTAGGTGAAGGAATGTACGTTGTTAACTTCTTCGTTGGGAACAAAGGAATGTCAGCAAACATTCTCGTAAAGAAGTAAAATAACATTCATTAGATATTTAATCCTCTGGTCCCGATAACTATCGGGGTCAGGGGATTTTTTATGCTGTCTCAGCTAGCTCTTTCAATGATGAATTCATCGCTTCAAAACCTTCTTTGATCTCTGCTTTGAACTTTTTTGACATAAATGGAACAAGAATTCCTCGAAATACTTCGCTCTGCACAAGAGTAGTCGAACCATCATCATTTTTCGTGAATATAAATGAATGTTTTCCGTCAAAAATTCCAGGAATGAATCCTCTTCCGAGCCAGGTCAGTTCTCGCTCATAGTCGTAGACTTTGGTAATGGGTTTAAAGCTGAATTTGGCAATTTCTGCTTCGAATCGCTCACCCACTTTAATCTCCCCTTTAATTGATTTAATGAAAGGATTCCAGTTCGGGTAATTCTCAAAATCAGTAAAAATGGACCATACTGTTTTTACGTCTGCGTTGATGTTGATTTCTGTGTGTAATTGATGTTTCATGATGTCTTTGTTTTGTCGGTATAAAGATTCATCAATACATGCATCTGGCTCTTGACAAATGTCAAGAAATGATTTTCTTCCGAATTCGACTCAAGGTCTCTGGAGTCATTCCCAACATTGAAGCTAAATACTGGAGAGGGATGTGCTGTAAAAGTTCTGGCTTGGAACGAGTGAGGAATTCATAGCGTTCTTCCGAAGACATCGAGAGAAAACTAAAGACACGATCTTCAAGAGTCATGAAACATTTGGCAATGAACAATTTTTCAATTTCTGACCAGTTTGGAATGTGTTGATGGATGTTCTTGTAAACGGGGTATTCCATTGTGTAGAGCTCACAATCAGTCAGCGCTTGAATATTCCAACGTGACGTTTGATCAAACATCAAGGAATTAAGATCCGTCACAAACTCTCCAGGGGATGAAATCCATTGAGTAATTTCTTTTTTGTCTGTCTGTCGGTAAATCCAAAGAAATCCTGATTTGATAAAACTCAATTTCCCATATCGGTTTCCGATTTCGGTGTGGAAATCGTTTCTGTTTAGGTACTCTGAAGAGAACAAGTCTGCAAGGCTATTGGAATGATCCTATTCCAGATTGAAGTAGGCACTGATTGATTGTGTCAATTCATTCATAATACAACCAGATTAGGCAATTCGTTTTTGAACGATGGTATCTACCCGCTTAAACAACTGCTCAGGTAGGTGTGTTCTCCATTCAATTTCTTCCATTTTTCCACCCATTACTACGTAATGATCAATTCCCGTCTGACGCATTTCCTGCAATACATGCTCATGAAAGTTGATAAAAGCAATCCATCCATCCTCTACATCTTCGAACCATTCCTCGTAATAACAGTCATCTGAAGCATGAAAGTTCAACACATTTTCTCCAATCATGAGAAACTTATCAATTCCCAACGGAAGCAATTCATCGATCAAGTCTCGCTTTAAGATCATTACATCATTTTCAATAGCATCGTTCCATTCACCAATCAACTCGATGACGCAGTAACCTTGCTCTTTATCCACAAATAGGATTTTTAAAAACAAGGTGGGAGAATCAATGGTATCCCATTGAGGGTGGATGTAATAATTGTAAATTCTGTCCTGAAACTCAAATTCATTGTATTCACGACCGTAGAACGGAGAATCTGGATCTTCAGAGGCGACGTAATAATTTCGCCAGCGATAAAATGGTTCGATCGTGTGCATAAACAAAGGTACGATTTGCAAACAAGATGCTTGGCACAAAATGTGCTAGTTTAATCGTAAATTTGAACGAACTTTATACAAGTTATATTACAATCAAGAAGTCAAAAACCAATATGAGTTTAAAAAACATCACCATCGCACTATTCGCCCTTTTCTTTCTGGCAGCCTGTTCTAACAGCGAAGAGAAACGCGAAATGAATGAATACCTATCGGCTTACCTTAACGACAACGATGAAGTTGTAGCGTTTGGAAAAGCACACATCAACACCATTCTTGAAAAGGCAGATTATACCAGTGTAGGTATGCTGAACATGATCATCGGATCCGAATTGGAAAAATATTCGACCTTCGTTGATGCAAAAGGTCCAATTCATTATGCCGCACACGGTCCTTTGAATAAAGATGGTGCTCCTGAAAAAGTAGTATTGTTCTTGCGCGTAACTGATCAGGATGGATTGAGAAAACACTTGCAATCTGAAATGAGTTTCGATTTGAATGAATCTAATGGATTCGAATATGCTTCTGATGGTGATATGGCCCTTGGATTTAAGCAGCACTTAGCGGTTGTCGTTTTGGAACAGAATAACGATGATGAAGCGAAGATCTTGAATGATATCTTTACGCGAACGGCTGGTGATGTAAGTGAAGGAAAAGTAGCAGAGCTACTTGAGGCCGATGAAGGAGACATCCAAATGGCAGTCAGCTTAACGAATTTGTACCGCACTGCTTCAGGTGATATTAAAAACCTTCCTAAATCGAAACAGAAAGACCTTGAAGCCATGCTGACTGATGGATACGTAAAAACTTCATTGAAGTTTGAAGATGGTCGTGCAATAATGGAAACGAAAAACATGTTTGGAAAAGATTTACGGGCGAAAATGTTTATGGCTGGAAACAGTAGCGCGCCTATCCTAAAAGAACTAGGTTCTGGTACACCACGTATGGGGATCAGTGTCAATATGGATGTGAAAATGATGGAAGACTTTGCAAATGAATTGTCTCCAGATGCGTTAAATAAAGGCTTGGGTAATCAATACGCTTTATTGAAAATGGCTACGGGTTCAAAAGAACTGAAAGACTTGTGGGACGGGAAAATGGGGCTTGTCATGTTTGGTGACCCAGACGAGTTTGGAACGTTTACTCCTGAATTCAATGCCTTTTTAGGAATCAGCAAAAAAGGAAGAGATCGATTGGCTGCTATGGAAGAAATGGGAGTAGATGCGAGCAGCATGATTCCATTTTTACCTCCAATTGATATTCAGGATAATGGAGTTTCCCTTATGTCTAGTCCTTCAGAAGGAGGAGCACTGAAATTGCCGGAAGGAGCAGAAAAATTTGGGAAATCAGGAATCGACTTTTTCATGAATCTAGAAGGATTAGACCCGGATGATTCGGCCGAAATGTTGGATATGGATGAATTGAGTATCATGTTCAAAGTGTCAAAATTTATCTCTTTGGAAGTGGACAATGAAGGAAGTAGATTAATTATTACTGCCAAAGACGGAAAAGAGAATGTCTTGAAACAAGCGCTTGAAGCAAAAATGAAAGAGATTTCCGGAGATATGGGCAATAACTTTGCGTTTTAAGTATGACACTAGATAAAGAAAATTGGAACGAACTCAATTCTGAAGAACAACGCGTACTTCTCAGAAAAGGAACCGAAAGACCATTCACGGGCGAATATAATAAGCATAAAGGCACGGGAATCTATGTCTGTCGCCAGTGCGAAGCTCCTTTGTATCACTCACAGGATAAATTTAATTCTGGTTGTGGTTGGCCATCTTTCGATGATGAAATTGACGGAGCGGTGCGTCACGAGACCGATGCAGATGGTCGCAGAACGGAAATCTTATGTATGAATTGCGGAGGCCACTTGGGACATGTCTTTGTTGGTGAGCGATTCACAGAAAAGAATACACGCCATTGTGTGAACTCGATTTCCTTGAAATTTGTGGAGGAAGAGTAAGTAGTTTTGCTCAATCAAGAAGGGGTTAGTTTACATTAGTTTCTTTTTAGAAGACTCCACCATTTTCTTTTTTCGTTCAAATACTTTTTCGGAAAGATGTTTTTTGATGCGAGGTATTCCTCTACGGAAATTTTATGTTTGAAAGAATCATAATCGGACCTTGAGCTCAGATCAAAGTAATCTGTGCCATCATTTGCACGGAGAAAAACCTGAATGTCCAAATTGTGTTTTTTTTGAACATTGAACCAGCAACTTTGTATGAACTCCATCTCAAGGTCGCCCCCATTTTCCCATAAGTATGCAGGGTCAAAACTCTCATAGTAAAACATAGATGAATAATCCAAATTATATTCCTTCAGAATATCTTCCGCAGTTGTAAAGGAATTGTAAAATGGTAATCTCAGTTCAGAGACCTTCTCAATGAAATCTGTAGAAACGAACTCTTCAGTTGGTTCAATCTCAAAATAGGTGAGTGGTTTATTTGCATAGAAGGTAATATCATATACCTGAATTTCCAGCCCTGTTTTTTCAAGAATCTGTTCCCTTTCTATGAACAGAACATCTTCCATGAATGTCTCGAGTTGAATCCTTCTAGGTTCAGAAATGTCCTGAGTAAATCGATCGTTTATTGCTTCATGAATTTCAGATTTCTCTTCAGCTGTTAAGTCTTCGACTTTCTTCATTTCCGTAATTTCAGTTAGATCGTTTGAAATTTAATGTTTTGGAAGCAATTATACTCGGTACCATCCAAATTACAAAATTATTACACTTTCATTCTTTATCTGAACTCATTTTAAATACTTTTGATATTCAATTTTACTTAGGAAAAGGGTACTTTAATCCGTATCTTTCTATATGAAGAAAAGAGATACCAATTCGAGTCATCGAAGAATAAAACGTAGCAAATAAATATGGGCTTTACATCTGAACATCTCACTTCTATTAAAACCAGAAAAGAACTCATTGCCATTGCTGAAGAAAATGGCATAGAGGTTCATAAAACACTCAGGAAGTTACGGTATGAAGAAGAATTAGCTGCGCTTCAAGCGGAGTTCGTGAACCTCCAAAAATGGATTGCTAAAAAGAAGATGCGGCTGGCGTTACTATTCGAAGGGCGTGATGCTGCAGGAAAAGGAGGTTCAATCAAGCGATTCAAAGAACACCTTAATCCCAGATCATCAAGAGTAGTGGCATTGTCGAAACCTACGGAGGTTGAAACGGGGCAGTGGTACTTCCGACGATACATCAAAGAACTACCGAATCCGGGAGAGATCGTTTTATTCGATAGAAGCTGGTACAATCGAGCGGTAGTGGAGCCTGTCATGGAATTTTGTACTCCAACTCAGTACAAACAATTCATCACGCAGGTGCCCGAATTTGAGCATTTATTGTATGAAGATAACTTGAAAATGATCAAGTTTTGGTTCTCCATCTCTAAGAAGGAACAAAAGAAACGCTTCGAATCACGTTTGAATAATCCATTGAAGCGATGGAAGTACAGTCCGGTCGATAAGAAAGGACAGGAATTGTGGGATGAGTACACGCACTACAAGGAGGAAATGTTCAGTAAAACACATACGAATTTCAGCCCATGGATTATTGTTAAAACAAACGATAAACGAGAAGCGAGGTTGGAGAGTATGCGCTACGTACTTTCGCAGTTTGACTATGACGGAAAGGGGGAATCAGGGGTGTCGCTTTTACCTGATCCGAATGTAATTATGAGGTACCATAGAAGCGTAGTTCAAATTGATACATAAGAAGAGATAATGACGAACGAAGAAATAGAACTAAGCGAAGAGGATGTACAACTCTTAAATTCGAAAGATGGATTGCATGCCCTCTTGCGCAATAAAAAGGTGGATGTCAGAAAAGCGTTAAACGAGGCGAGATACATCACTGAGCTAAAAGAGTATCAAGAGAAATTGATCAAGCTCCAAAATTGGGTAATTAAAGAGAATAAGAAAGTGGTGATCGTCTTTGAAGGTCGCGACGCTGCAGGAAAAGGTGGTGCAATTCGGAGAATCACGGAATACATCAATCCTCGATACTTTAAAATTGTCGCTCTGGATATTCCAACAGAAGATGAGAGGAAACAGTGGTTTTTCCAACGGTATATCAATCGCTTGCCTAAGCCAGGTGAAATCGTTTTTTTTGATAGAAGCTGGTACAATAGAGCAGTTGTTGAACCCGTAAATGGATTTTGTACACAGGAAGAGTACGAAGTTTTCATGGCTCAAGTGAACAACTTTGAGCAAATGTTGGTTCAGTCAGATACTTACCTATTGAAGGTGTATTTTTCAATTTCAAAGGGAGAACAGGAAAAACGTTTCAGAGACATTAAAAATAATCCATTAAAGCGTTGGAAAATTACCCCAGTGGATGAGAAAGCTCAGGAACTATGGGATGAGTATACGAAGTATAAGATGAAGATGTTTGAGTCGACAACAACGGAACATGCTCCTTGGAAAATAATTCGAGCAAATAAAAAATCGGCCGCTCGATTAGAAGCGATTCGATATTTATTAGATACACTGCCTTACAAGGAATAAAGAGTAAACGCCTCAGAATAGTTAATTGAGAACGGTACGTCGATCGCTATTGTTCAACCGAACAACGCAAGATATAATCACACTCTTCATGAATAATTTCATCCAAAATTAATTGAGACGCCAGTGCAAGCTGCGTGTAGTTCTGTGAATTATTCCCGAATTGTGCTGCTGAGTTCACCCACATAGATTGAATGAGGCTCTGACCTCCAGTTGTTGGGTTGATTTTGTTCACTACCGCAGCAACGTTCAACGATCCCGCATGATACACGTGAAGCACGAATAAGCGGAACCACAAATCATTTTCATTGAACGCAAGATTGTGTGCGTTCAAAATGCGTTTCGCTTCAGGGACACACACACGATTGATTAATCGAGAGGCTCCGTATGCGCTGCGTTCAAAGTCACTGCGCTCGTCTTTGTATCGGTTTACGGTCAAACCTTGAGCCCGAGCTACACGAGGCATCAACTGAAAGGGGCCGTAGGCTCCAGAACGCGATTTCTTCAATTGTCCGGGGCTCTCAATTAGCAAGATCGCCTGAGCATACCAAGGATCGACGTTGTATCGTTCAAAGGCTTCAACTCCTAATTGTAAATCAGGGTAAACGACATCAAATTTGTAGAAGTCGTTTTTTCCTGTCGTGACAAAAATCCGTGCTTCTTCATCCAATGAAAGCATCTTTCGGATACTATCGCGGTATTGGTCTTTTTCATTATCTGTTTGAGCATTCCAATCCTTCCGACTCATTTTCGCCATCACTTGTCGAGTTGCCGCAACATTGATCAAACACGAGTCTGGTGATAATTGCATGATCTGTTTCCAGAATTTCGGTTGCGCGAGATCAGACCACCCTTCTTCATAAATCACAGAAGCACTCAAAATGGTGTTCTGAGTCATGCCTTTTTTGACTTCAATCTTCTCTTCATCCCAAGAATACGAAGGCTGAGAAAGACCGAAAAAAGGTGAAAATGAAAGGAGAAAAAGGAGAGTGCGCATAAATTGGTATTGAAGTTGTACTATAAAAGTAACGCCTTTTAATACCCCTTTGTTACGTTTTTCTGTTAAGAATACACAAAGCATCGTTAAAAATGGATTATTTTGCAATCAGAGATGAGGACGTTTAGAACGATTGTAGGTTTTCCTGTTATTTTTCTGGTGAAAATTTACCAGTGGATTATCAGTCCTATTCTTCCTCAATCGTGCAGGTATACACCAACTTGTTCGAGTTACATGATCGAAGCGGTGAAGGTCTGGGGACCATTCAAAGGCACGTGGCTGGGATTAAAACGTATTGGTTCATGTCATCCTTGGGGTGGACATGGTCACGACCCAGTTCCCAAACGAGAAAATGAATAAACACATGAAACAGTTAATACTCCCGCTCTTGATTTCCCTTTGGGGTGGAATGGTTTTTTCACAATCACATAACCCTGCTAATCCTTTTGTTTTGAATGGTTTTGATATCAACGAAACTTCAGAGAAGGGTAATTTAGCATGGTTTTATCCAAGAAGTACTTCTAGAACCGCCCAACAGTTCGAGAAAGTAGAATTCGGAGTAAGACTACCAAAGTCTGTGATGGAGAAAATCAATTCCTTCCTTTCCGCGAATGGAGAAACGGATATGGGATTGAATCCATTTGATCGAAATGATGTGGACATTGAAGCCTCATTTGTGCACAATGGAAAGGTGGTCAAACGAAATGAAGGTTTTTATTTCAAAGAGTTCAGACGTGATCTCGCCAATGATCGCTGGTGGGAGGATACCACTTCATACTCCTTCCGAATCAGACACGCTCCCGAATTCACAGGGAATTACGAAGTAAGTGTGATGATCAAAATTAGAGGCTTGGAACCGATTCAGGTGGGTTCAACATTCACCGTTAGACCATCTGACAATCCAGGATTCTTAGAGCCAGGAAAGTACAAAAAGCACATGCGATTTTCAAAAACTAAGGAGACATTCGTCGGAGTGGGGCAAGTGATTCCTTGGGTGTTCGACCGTTCAGGAGAACTGGATGAAGCAGCGGGCCCTGTGAATTTTATGGTGATGTACAATTCCTTTAGAAAGTTGAAACAATCGGGCGGGAATTTTACACGAATGGTTGCTGCGCCTTGGTTTATGCAATTGGAATGGGAGTCATTGGGGAATTACGAACCGAAAATGGGACAAGCCTGGGAGTTTGACCGAATGAATGACAGGTTACAAGAGCTGGATGTTTACTTTATTTTTTGTGCACTTCTGCATACTCCGTTTGAAAGTCATCCTGAAAAAGGAGCAACGAATCAAGAAATTTCATGGGAGTCATATTGCTACAATCAAATGGACTTAACAAAATCCAAAACGGCATGTGAGCCAGGTGTCCTGTGTAAGGAACCTGTTGATTTTTTCGATAATGAAGTGGCACTAAATCATCAGAAAAACTACTTCCGATATTTTGTCGCCCGATGGGGATACAATACGTCAATCGCTGGTTGGCAGTTGATTAGTGAGACAGATCAAGTAAAGAATTATCGAGATGAAAGGGCAGAAGATGGATCAATGATCGATCATTCGGGGGTTCGAACTAAAGTCAATAAATGGGTGGATGTGATTTCTCGATTTATGGCGTATGAATGTGATGACCAGCATTTAAAGAGTACTTCGCTGATCACTGGACGAAATTTTTCTAGTTACATGTGGGATCCTGCTCTTTTTGAATTGGAACAGATCGATTTTGTTGGACAGCATGATTACGTTTTCGAAATGGAGCCATCTCAGCAGAATGTGCGCAACAGAAACATACTCAGACGGTACAATTCTGTCAATAATCTGGGCATCGGTATAGACGAAGGAGAAATTACGCATCCCAAGTATCAGAAGAACATGTTCATTTACGATGAGTTCGGTCATGTACCTGCGATTCCTAGGGCGTGGCCTGAAGATAAAGATGACGATCCAGTTGTGTATTTTAATCAGTGTGCAGATTTTTCGTTCAAGCAGGACTTGTGGTTCACGTTTGCGAGTGGTTGTGCGGTTGCGGGACTCGATTGGTGGAACGAACACGATCGTTTCAGGCATAATATGTGGAAACGCTACTTCAATGGTTTGAATACGTTCAAGGAAGGCATTGATTTTGAGACGGTAAATTACACGCGCGTACGACAAGCTAGAGGTGAAACCTACATCGCACAGCGTTGGCCGCTCAGGAGGAAAGATATCATGCGAAGCAACAATGACGCTTACCGTAAATCAGACAAATTAGAAGCGTATATCCAGATTGATTCTTTGGATCATCAAGGGTTCGGTTGGATGATGAACAGATCGTTTCATTGGGGGAATTTAGTGGATAGTCTTTCGTGCCTGGCAAATTTGGCTAAAGGGGAAGGAGATTTTTCCAAACCATATCTTTACAACCCGCTGGATGATGATGAGGTCTCAAAACCCATAGCAATTGGAGAAAATGAGGCATTTATTCGCATTTACAAGCTCAAACCACGGACGACTTATACCATTGATTTTTACGATACGGAATCAGGGGAAATAGTGAAAACGATGGAGGTGAAATCATCACTTACCGGTACCTTGAAATTGTTTTCTCCAGAGATGAAGCCATCTGAGAGGTACGACATGGCCTTTAAATTCTACGATTCAGGATTGGGCTGGAGGTAATGATCCATTCTTAGGAAAGGGAAAGGACTTCCGCCTTTTCGCCACTCGTAAATGAAATACCCAAGGAGTATGAAGTATTCGATGTTCGTTACCAGACGTGCTTCGAAGGAATTCCAATACCCGGTCAGATAAGAAATGTACGAGAAGAAAATCACAAAACTCCACAATGCTGCGAAGGCGTAATTCGTAAAAACGGAGAGGCCAAGCAGTGGAATAACGTACCAAGGATGCAAGGTCGTTCCCATGATCAAGTACAGGAAGAAAGCAAACAGCATGCGTTTCAGTAGAAGTTTCCAATCACTGCTATCCTTGCGCAACGCGATGTATAAAATCGTTATGAACACCAGAAAGGACATGATAGGACCTGTAAAGGCGAGAGGATTGTAGTAGGTAAATAGTTGTACAAAACTGTTGTAGTAATGAAACAAGAAAGAGTTGAATCCGAAGTTTTGGAAATAGAGCTTCAAGCTACTCAGGAAGTTACCAAAGTTATCAGGATCGAGTTGCGTTAGGCCCAGTCCAATCACGGAAATGGCAATCACGAAATACATCAGGAAAGCTTTTTTCCAGGGGAGGTAGCGTAAGAAAAACGGTAATAAGATCAGTGGGACCAATTTGATTTGTACCGCTAAGGCAAAAATGAATGCTCCAAGGATCAAACGAGAGGTGAAAATAAAGTACAACGCGATAAATAGCAAAGAAAGCATCACACCTTCAAAGTGTACGTTTCCTGTGCATTCAATAATGAGTAGGGGATTCAAGTAAACGATCCATAAGCGTTTCGGGTCGACCTTGAAGTGAATCAGGAGTTTTCTCAAATAGAAGATCCCCAGCAATTCCGTCAGTACAATCATCAATTTCATAAAGAAAACTGCTCCAACGAGGGAAGAAGAAAGGAAATTCGGTACAATGAAGTACACTTGATTGACGGGAGGATAACAGGAGTAGTGTTTCCTAGATAGATCAGAAATACCCGAGAATACTTCGTTCAGGTACGCATGATCGGCAACGCGACTTTCAATGAGTTCATTTGGGGTGAAATCGAATGGATTAATTCCTTCCAAAGTGATTTTTCCATCCCACAAAAAACGAAAGTAGTCTTCCGATAAATTCGGTAAGAAAAGCATGGATACGACTTGCGCTCCGAGTGCGATGAATAAGAGATGTTGAAACGAAAATAACTGTTCGCGTAAGATCAGAATGTAAGAGACGAAAGCCAAAGAATAGCATCCACCTATGAAGAGGAGATTTGTTCGATCAGGTTCCCAATTAACAAAGAAAATTGAAACGATAAAACAGAGGACAATCCCCATTTGCCATATCGCCCGAGAACTACTCAACTAGGCTGCAGCTTTGTTTGCATGACGGATTTCTGCTACTGAATAGAAGAATACCAGACCGTAACCGATCGTCAACATTAAGTGAAATGGTACCATTCCGATATCCCCATAAATGGCGCGGTTAACCGCGGTGTAACCGAATAACAAGAACAAGAACCCTTCTCCGATATTCAAAATAGATAGGCGCTTTTTGTCGTACTTATTTCCTTTGAATTCACTTTTCTTATTCACGTTGAATTTAGGTGTTCGAACGAATGAGCTTTTGATACCCAGATATCCTTCCAATACAGCAACTGTATTGTTCAACGCTAATCCCATAGAAACAATCAAGAACATGAGGAAACGTCCAACGAAAACGAAAAAAGACATTTTCTCTTGCTTGTCGCGGTATGAATGCCAGTAATAATACGCTAAGAAGACAGTACTGATTAAGGCGAACGCTCCGTATTGAAGCCATCCGTTTAAATCTGAGAAGCTGTCTTTGATATGCAAAATAGGCAGTGTCAGTAAGGACAAGAACAAAATAAATACGAATACTGATGAGTTGAACAAGTGAGACAATCCATGAACTCTATCGCCCATTTTTACTCCTTTGGTCGTCGCAATACGCTTCCACATTTTGATGAAACACTCGGCTCCACCTTTCATCCAGCGGTGCTGTTGTGATTTCAAAGCAGACATGGTAATCGGTAACTCAGCAGGTGCAATTACATGCTCGAGGTATCTAAACTGCCATCCTTTCAATTGCGCACGGTAACTTAAATCCAAATCTTCGGTCAAGGTATCGTGTTCCCAACCTCCCGCATCAGCAATACATTTTTTTCTCCAAACTCCACCTGTTCCATTGAAGTTGATGAAGTGTCCGGAAGCATTTCGTCCTCCCTGCTCGATGGCGAAGTGTCCGTTCAAACCAAAAGCTTGAAGCTCCGTGAGCATTGAATAATCTTTGTTGATATGTCCCCAGCGTGTTTGAACCACTCCCACTTTGTCGTTATCGAAGTGAGGCATTGTTTTCTGCAAGAAATCTGGATCAGGAATAAAGTCAGCATCGAAAATAGCGATGAAATCTCCTTCTACTTGATCCATTGCATCGTCCAACGCTCCAGCTTTGTATCCTGTTCTGTCAACGCGGTGAATGTGTTGAATGTTCACTCCACGTTTCTGAACTTCTGCTACTTTCGCAGCGATCAAATCTTTGGTTTCATCCGTAGAATCATCCAATACCTGAATTTGAAGTTTATCAGCTGGGTAATCGAAAGCGGCGATTGTTTCAATGATACGCTCTGCAACATACATTTCGTTGAACATCGGTAATTGAATCGTTACTTTCGGTGTATTATTCGGATCGTATTGAGGCTGAGTTTCTATCGCAGCTTTCTTTTTCTTTCTATTTCGAACATATGCGACGGCCAGTGAAAGCTGAAGAATACTGTAAAACAAGATCAACACTAAACAAGCGAAGTAGAAGATCATGATGATTTTCGATACGAAGTGTGACCAGTAATGCTCTTGATCTCCGCTATCTCCCCAGTTCCACATCCATGATACTTTTGGACTGATGGCGAAGTCTAAATTCGGTTGGTGTGTTTCTGTCACCTCAAAATCGAAAGGATCTTTCACAAAGTCCTTGTCCGTAACGGCAAGTGTATATTCACCAACGGGTGCTTTTTTGAAGCGAAACTTACCGTCATCATTTGTTTCAACAGTAAATGTTTCACCAGTTTCTTTGTGGGTGATGGTGATTTCCACTTCGCTTTGTACTCTTTCGGTTTTCTCGTCAAGTACGAGCCCACCAAAAGATTGCGTTTGAGCAAACAGTTGAAGAGGTAAAACAATTAATCCGAGTAGGGTCAATATACGCATGCGTCGCTTTTGATTTGGTTTCAAATTAATTTCAAGCTAAAAACGGTACTTGAAAACGGCAAATATAATCTTTATTCCCGCAAGTACAGTACCTTTTATGGTGCCGCTTACTTTGGAAACACCAATGCGCTTCTTGTAATTTACGGGCACTTCGCAGAATTTCATTTTGTGCTTTGCAGCCTTGATTTGCATCTCGATGGTCCAACCGTAGGTTTTATCGGCCATCTTGAGTTTTTCAAGTGATTCTGCTTTAATGGCTCTGAACGGTCCTAAGTCGGTAAACTTGGCGCGATAGAACAAGCGAATCAGTCGTGTTGCTAACCAGTTGCCGAAAACCTGTTGTGGAGTAAGTGATCCTTTTTCACGCTTTCCCAAAACGCGCGAACCAATCACCATATCCATGTCTGTTTCCAAAATAGGGGCGATAACGTCCGGAATCTCTTGAGGGTAATCCGAATAATCACCATCGAGAAACACAACGATTTCTGTATTGAGCGTTTTACTATGGGCAATGCCTTTCAAGCAAGCCCAACCATAGCCTCGACGGGGTTCATCCAAAACAATCGCTCCTGCTTTTTTGGCAACTTCAACGGTAGAGTCTGTTGAGTTGTTATTGACCACAATTACGTGCTCCACAATATTTCGTGGAATGTCATTGACAACCTTACCAATAGACTGCTCTTCGTTATAGGCCGGAATGATGACCGATATAAGGGGTTTCGACATGTGAGTTTTTTGCTACCTGCGAAATTACATATTCAACGTCACACCATCCTTAGTAACGTTCAATGGATTTCCATCAAAACGTCCTTCTTCTGGTCCATTTTCCAATTTCAATACTCCACGAGGACAAACTGCAGAACAAACTCCACATCCAACGCAGCTCGCTCGAACAATATTCTCACCTTTTTGAGCGTAGGCACGAACGTCAATTCCTTGTTCACAGTACGTAGAACAGTTTCCACATGATATACATTGCGCACCGTTTGTCGTAATTCGGAACTTCGATTTAAATCGTTGAACAATACCCATGTAACCCGCCATTGGACATCCGAATCGGCACCATACGCGGTTACCTAATATCGGGTAGAATCCAACACCAATCACACCAGAGAACGCGGCTCCAACAAAGAATCCGTACGCTTTTTTGATAGATGAGCTGCTAATCATGAATACTTCTTTACCTCCAGTGAAATAAGCAAACGTCAATAACAAGAAGATAGACGAGAACAGAATTCCACCGATGAGTAACCATTTATTCTTCTTGAATTTTGTAGCTCTCAGGTAGAATAGAATTCCTGCTCCAGCAACAAGTATTGTCGATACAAAGAAGTAGAAACTGTTTTTATTGATAGAGCCGAAGCCAATGGCGTATTCTTTCTTGGTCAGATACGGGAACAATGCCGCAACAGTACTGATCAAAATAAAGATCATCACAGAGTGCATTACCCAACGTTCAATATTCCAAGCTTTTACTGTTTTGTTTGAAAGGTGTCTGAAGCTGTCTCCTGCAGTTTCGGCTAATCCTCCACATCCACAGAACCATGAACAGTACCAACGTTTTCCAACGAAGTAGGTCACAACAGGAGTAACAACTAAGAACAATATAATACTCCAGAAGAGGTAAGCCAAACCAACAGGCTGATAGGCTTCTTGCGTGTATGCCTTCAGATGACCATCAGAAAAAGCATCCTTATTTAACGGCCAGCTATTAATGGGGTTCCCACTGTAATAACCTCCATATTGCTTCTGCCCTTCGATAAGAACATCTGAGTTATTGTAGCTCATTGCTTCCATGATGTAAGGGATGAAGTAAGCGAGCACCAACTGCGATAAAATCACAACAATCGTTCTGATCAATTGATAACGATTATGACGGTATTTGTAGATGAATTTGATTCCTAAAAAGAGAATTACCACCGTGTACAAGGTTCCGTAGAGGAACCACTGATCCGCATCTTTTCCTCTCAACAATTGAGAAAGTGGATCGAATAAATCAATCGCGTTCGTGAGTGGCGCTGAATACCAATACAACTGAACATAAAATACCGTAAGGATGATTCCAACAACCCAACCGATTGCGCCTCGACTGGAAAGTGAGTTGAACATCACGTAGTTGTTTTTGATTCCTTTCGTATGTCCAGCGTATGCTCCGTACGTGTAGATCAAGATTCCTCCTCCCATTGCAAGAATGGAAACGGTTAACCAAACATTTGCATTTGCCGAAAACATAGATAGAAAATCGTACACAGCACTTGTCTGTCCTTCTTCAGGCGCAAAAGCCGTGGAAATCCAGCTAAGTGCAATGATTCCGAACCCTACAACAGCTATTAATGTTCCCAGTTTCTGAGTGATATTGATATTCTTTCCGTAGTGCGACCCGAAATAATTCTTCTTGGTCGGATCGTAGGTAAAAAAGGCCGTACCTAGCAACATTACTCCGAAAGCCGCCATCAATAAGTAATACTTGGTTTCGCCAGATTCGGTATAACCGTAATACATTCCGAACAATCCAACCGTGAACAAAACGCTACCCACGTTTTGGTACCAAAACTTAAATTCGAATAGACCAACTCCCACGAAAAGCGCAGCAAATCCTCCTAATTTGAAGTAAGAGAAAGACGTTTTTTCATCGTAGATTCCATACACTATAGTTAATAGTCCAATAGCGATAAGCGCTAAGTATACTTTCTTGCGAACAGACAGGGCTTGAGATGAATCTCCTGCAACTGATAAATTATCTATTGTTTCGCTCATGATGTGATTAGGTTTTGCCACCATTTGCGTTTAGCAACGGTGATGTTTGTTCCGAATTGTTTGTTGAATTGATCAACGATTTCAGATTCATAAGTTGAGTAAAATTCTGGGTCGAAATTGGCAGAACGTAAATCTGTCAAGACTTCCTCCATTGTAGCTTCTTTTTTAAGCCACTCATTGAAAACCATGTGGCGTAAACGTACACCAAAGTTATTTATCCCAATGAAGCGATGGGTTTTTTCGTCAAACACAAAGTGAAGCAATACTTCTTCTTTTGAATGTTGATAGACAAATTCCGTTTCACCTTCTTGTAAGGTATTTCTCACATCGCCATATGTCTGGTATTCGATATCGAAGAATTTCGCTGAGTTGAACCAATATCCGGGATCGTATTTAGAACGATTTCCAGTGACTGTGTGGGCGACAGTCTCTCCCATGAATTTCCCTGTATACCAAACCTGCTCGATAGGACGACGTCCTGGAACGGGCTCAGTGAACTCAGCGCAATCTCCAATGGCATACACATCTTTCACAGATGTTTCCAAGTAGCGATTGACCAAAATACCGCGATTCGTTTCAATATTACTTGATTTGATAAACTCGATATTCGGAGAGACTCCTGCGGTTAATCCAACAAATTGACAATCGATTTTCTGCCCATCCTTGGTGGTAATACCAATGGCAGAATTTGTATCATCCGTGTGTATTTCATCGAGCTCCATCCCATAGTGCATGTGCAAACCATGGTGTTTCTCGAAATGTTTCATGATAAACAATGAATCTGCTTGAGGCAATACTCCACTCCAGAAGGTTTTCTCACGCACGAGAAAGTGAACCTCAATGTGTCGAGTAAGTAGCATTTCTGCCATCTCAATACCAATCAATCCACCGCCAATAACAACTGCACTTTTAATCCCTTTCGTATTCGCCTCCATGTTCTCCAAATCTTGTTTAGAGTAAAGGCCTTGAACACGGTTGGCGTCCTGACCTTTCCAACCAAATTTGTTCGGTTTTGAACCAGTCGCCAAAATGAGTTTACTGTATGAGAGTTGTTCGCCACCAGAACAAGACAATAGTTTGTTGTCTGTATCGATTGATTCAACAAAGGTTTGTTTCAGTTCGATTCGATTCTTTTCCCAAAAATATGGTTCATAAGGTTGCGTATGCTCAAATTTCATGTGTCCCATGTAAACATACATGAGTGCTGTCCTTGAGAAGAAATATTTTGATTCTGCGGAAATGATGGTGATTGGCTCATCGCTTTTTTTTCGAATGTTTCGAGCGGCGGTTACACCAGATATTCCATTACCAATAATAATGATCATTCGTCGTCAGTTAGTTTTGTAGTTGTTTACAAGATAGCCTTTTTGACGAAAAGTTTTCATCATACTTACAGCCTTCATTTGAAAATATCGAAAATCACCCCTAGAGGTGAACGTTGAGTGGCGCTAGCAGTGAAAATTATGCGAGTAATGGATCGACCAAAAAATCAGAATCTGTTTAAAATTGAGTTGCGGGACGAATTGGTTTTTAGTTCTTGAGCCCTTAATAATTGCGATTGAAGAAATACAGGATGCTGTTACAGTCCTTAAGTTAATGATAAGAAGAATTAGAGCGGATGAGAGAAACTAAACTAATATGCCCACTTCTTGTAGTTGTAATTCTCTCCATCAACAATGAGTGTCAGGATAGTTCCGTCGGTATTGATCGAATATTGAATTTTTACGTAAAGTTCATCTTCTGGTAACCCCAACTCGCAAGATTCATGAATGTCCAAGTACAAATACTTCTTGTCCATACTTACCGTGAAGTAAGAAGGGCAGGCAAAACCTAGATCCTCCATTTCGAATGGGGCCATCATCGAACCATCTGAACCATCCGGGATTAGGAAGAAAAATTGTTGGCTCGATTCCAAAATAGGCGCACCACCATCTTCACCATCAACGGACTCCCATAGATTATTAACTGGGCTGTCATTTGTCAGATATTCTCCGTCCTTTTGAGCGCTACTTGTAAACGTCAATGCGAAGGAAAATGCCGCAAAAAGGATAAACTTAGTTAATCTTACTTCCATACACCTCTCTTCGAGAATGCGTCAATTCTATTCTGAATACGTTTTTCAGGTGTAAGTTTATTCAACTCGGCCAAGTGCTTTTTGATGAAACCCTTCACTGTTTTGAACGTCTTTTCGTGATCTCTGTGGGCACCTGACTGCGGTTCTTTGATGATTTCATCAACAATTTTCAACTTCTTCATGTCCGTTGAAGTCAACTTTAATGCTTCAGCAGCGATCTCTTTGTAATCCCAAGAACGCCAAAGAATAGAAGAACATGACTCTGGAGAGATTACTGAGTACCATGTGTTTTCCAACATCACAACTTTGTCTCCAACACCTATTCCTAGTGCTCCACCAGAAGCTCCTTCACCAATAACGATACAAATTACAGGAACTTTCAAACGCATCATTTCGTAGATGTTACGAGCAATTGCTTCACCTTGTCCACGTTCTTCCGCTTCCAATCCTGGGAAAGCACCTGGGGTGTCAATTAAGGTAACAATTGGCTTATTGAATTTCTCAGCCATACGCATCAAACGAAGCGCTTTTCTGTATCCTTCTGGATTCGGCATTCCAAAATTTCGGAACTGACGCATCTTCGTGTTGACACCTTTTTGCTGTCCGATGAACATCACTGTTTCACCATCTAACATTCCGAAACCACCAACCATGGCTTTGTCATCTTTAACATTTCTGTCACCATGAAATTCCTGAAATTTCCCATCAGTGATTCCATCGATATATGCCAAGGTGTAAGGTCGATCCGGGTGTCTTGAAAGCTGTACTTTCTGCCACGGCGTAAGCCCAGAGAAAATCTCTTTGGTTTTCTTTTTCAGTTTCCCTTCAAGTTCCTTGATCTTGTCGGTCATATCGACCTCGGTATTTTCACCGATTTCTCTGGTTTGAAGAATTTTATCTTCTAATTCCTTTAATGGTTCTTCGAAATCTAAATAAGTCGCCATAGCTGTACATATTTTGAGGGGCGAAAGTTACAAAAATTGTTTAGTTGTTCTAACTTTGAAAGATGATATTATTTCCCCCTGCAAAGATCAATCTGGGATTGAAGGTGTTAAAAAAACGTGAGGATGGTTTCCACGAAATTGATACATGCATGGTGGCAATACCTCTCACGGATGTCTTGGAAATAATTCCCTCGGAAACATTCATATTTAAGCAAACAGGATTAACAGTTGATGGTGATCAGGAATCGAATTTGTGCGTAAAGGCCTTTCGCCTGTTTCAGGATGGGTATGATATCCCGAATGCCTACATCCACTTGAGAAAGCAGTTGCCCATGGGGGCAGGGTTGGGAGGAGGCTCCGCAGATGCATCGTACGTTCTGAAAGGTTTGAATGCCATTTTTGACAAAGGATTGACAGATGATCAATTGCGTGAAATGGCCTCGGAATTAGGGAGTGATTGCCCATTTTTCATTTCTGATTCTGTGCAATTAGGGCGAGGTAGAGGCACGGAATTAACACCGTTCGATCTTGATTTGAGCGGATATTTCCTGAAAGTAATCAACCCGGAAATTCACGTCGGAACGAAAGAAGCGTATGCTGGAATTACTTTTTCTGGTGAGTTGAATGGAGTAGAGGAAGTACTAAAGAAACCAATTGCCGAGTGGAAAGACCTACTCAAAAACGATTTCGAGCCTTCGATTTTTAAGAATTATCCAGTGATTGAAGAATTGAAACATCAATTGTATCAAGAAGGAGCGGTTTATGCATCAATGAGTGGCAGTGGATCTACGGTTTTTGGGATATTTGAAGAACGCCCCATCATCACTACTGATTTTTACGAACAGGTGTTGGAAATGTGAATGTAGAAGATAACTTCTACAGCTACCAACCTAGATCATCAGAAGAAAAAACACCAGAATTCCAATCATTCGAACCACAGCCGACTGCACATAGCTTTTGATATAGTCGTCTGGAAAATCATGGGCTTTTAGTTTTCTGTAAGTTGTTACGGTGAAGAAGATGATATATATGACAAGAACACCCATGTAAATTCCCATCGTGACCATTGGTGGGAGTAGCTCTGCTCGCATCACTAGAAAATACAGAAGGATTATTCCTATGAGAATAATCAGTGATGTAATTCTATTTTTCGAAAACAAATCGATGAGTTCCACTTTCTTCTCGGGTGATAGTTGTTTGCTGGCCCTCTCATTCAATACACGCGCCACCAGAACAAACACGAGTAAAACGATAAAGGAAATCATTAGTTTATCTTGCATTACGTCTTAAGGGTTTTTGCCAAAATAATGCTAAAGATATGTTTTTCACCAATCCGTAAATTATCTTAATCTTATCGAACAGGAATCTATTCGCCTGAACTTATTGAATAGTGATAGGTATTTTCTCCAAATGGTCTTTGATCTGAATTGAAGCTGTTATTTTTCAACTCATTTTCTTCTTCAAGAGGTGTTTTTTTTATTTGAGAGAATTCTATAGAGTCAAATTTTGGGCGTGCAGGAATTTCAATCCACAGGCTAAACCAATAATCACCTAAGAAATCGTCTCGGTAATAATCAATCATAACACTTTCAGAATGTGAGGGTATTAGAGGTAGCCATTCAGATTTATTGTATAGATACATGTATTCATCAAACGTTAGCCTATCCATCGAGCAAAACATTCCATCATCTGAAGATTTACTACAAATCGATTGACTAAGCTGTCTATCAGAACTAAAGCTATTTTCCCAAATCGAATTTGCCAAAGGGAAGGAAGCTAATATCGTTAATAAAATGAAGTACTTTTTAACTATGCCATGCCACCTTTCAAACTTCAAAAAAAACAGATAGCCAAAAATCCAGATTATACAACCAATGATGAAGATGACCAATGATTTGAGAAAAAGATAAAGCGAATCACCCGTGAATATCTCTGTTTGTGGGCAATTTACGTTAAGAGCCCAGTGCAATACGAGTAAAGTTAAAAAGGTTAAGAACGATATTTTAGAAATTTCCCACTTCATGATTCACTTGGCAACAACTTTAAGTCATTCTTGAAAAACTGATTGAACTACGAACTGAGCATTAGTATTTAATCAGCTTCTTTGTAGTTGTTTGACCGTTCGATAGCTGGGCAGTCATGAAGTACACGCCTGAAGGATACTCGGCTACATCAATTTCAATTTTTTTGCTAGAAACATCTTTGGACAGTACAATCTGACCTTGAATATTCACCAAAGTAATCTCTTCTAGGTATGAGTCGTTTGATGATAGCGTGATAAAACCATTCGTAGGATTCGGGTAAATATTCAAATCGGATTGCTCAATTTCATCAATTGAAACGTTGCTGT
>JBGCDF010000516.1:0-33165 GCA_045105095.1 Crocinitomicaceae bacterium
CGTAGTAGACAATATACTTCCACCAGCGTTTATTCGAACCCATAAGAGCTTCGCTATAAATATGGACTATGTTGCTTTTATCGATGAAAAAGAACAAAGCGTAATACTAAAAACGAATGATTCCGTCCCAATTGGGAAATCGTTCAGAAAACACGTTTATGAAAAGATGAATATTAGAACTTGATCCAATTTTCGATCTAACGATCACGACCATTTTTTTAACCACTCATTAAGTACTTATGAAAACTACAGTTATCATTCTATTGACACTATTTCCCTTTATCTATTTTGCGCAAAGCAATACTTCAGAAGATACTAACGAGCAAAGAATAGAACGCCTAAAGAATGAGTTAAACCTCAAAAAACCTTCAGCAAATGATCTCGAAACGATTCTTGAAATAAGACGGTATTTTGATCGTGTCAATCTTGACAGTGCTCTGTACTATGCGAGTATCGCTTTGGATATCGCTGACAAAATAGAAGATCCTGGGATTCTCGCTAGTATGAAATTATCCAAGTCTGTTTTACTGAGAAAATTACAAAGAATAGATGAGGCGAAACAATTACTAATCGAGAACGTCAATAATAAAAAGCTAATACCCGATACCCTTATAGCCCAGTCATATTTAACTCTTGCAAGGACTGAAATACACCCTGAAACCTTGGCTGAATCTTTCGAGCATGCGGTCGCAGCGTCGAAAATTTATATTCGATTAAATGATAGCTTGGGTACAGCTAATTCTTTTGCTCATATCGCCGGTATCAATTTGTTCGCTAAAGATGATCCTGATCAGGCTATTCCCTATTTCAGAAAGGCGTTGAAGTACAGAGTAAGATCGAGAGATGGAGACATGGTTCGACTTCTGATTAACTACAGTAGTGCTTTCGTGAAAGTAGGCAAATATGATCAAGCTGTTGGGTTGATAAAACGTGCTGAGAAAATTCATCGAGAACATAATCTTCCGACTTTTGAAGGAAGCATATACGCACAATATGCGTTGATATATAATTATTCAGGAGACTATAAGAAATCATTGGATTATTGTCTCAAAGGAGACTCATTGATTCAGTCAAAATCAAATATAGATGGATCTAGTCAAGGGAAAATCATTCGGTATCTTGCCCTAAACTATAAAGAGCTTAAAGAATATGACAAAGCGCTTTATTATTTCAAACAGTTAGAGAGGTTTAGGGCATTAGACCCTTGGACAATTAATACAAATCTGATCGAAATTTATAAGGAAACAGGTGACTTTGAACAAGCTTTTCTGCTTCAGGAAGAATTAATAGCAGCGAAAGATTCAAGCGATAACCTTGCGAAAAATGAAAAGCTTCTGGAGGTAGTTGAAAAATATGAGAGTGAAAAGAAGCAACAAGAAATCGTTACGCTCAATGCGGAAAAAGAACTTCAGGATAATGAAATCCGAACACAACGTCTAGCACTCTACGGTACGATCGCATTCTTTGTTGTGCTCATTCTTATTGGAGCAGTTTGGTACAGAACGCGCACCAAATTGAGGGAAACTACCTTGAAATTAGCATCATCCGAGCTTCAACAACGTTTTCTCCGAACCCAGTTAAATCCTCATTTTTTCTTTCATGCCTTAACTTCGATTGAAGGCTATATTTACAAAAATGACAAGATGGAATCAGCGCGTTTTCTGAGAAGTTTCAGCGGCCTGATGAGAAACATTCTTGAGTTTTCAGATGTTGACTTAGTCACCCTTCGAGAGGATATCGATTTCATCAAGAAATATATGGAACTGCAACAATTGAATCACGACTTCACGTTTAATTACGAGGTGGAGGTTTCTCCTGAACTAAGCACGGAAGACATTCAAATTCCGCCAATGCTCATTCAACCCGCCGTAGAAAATGCCATTTTACATGGAGCGTTGAAAACGGAGAACGGTTTGGTTTCCATTCAATATGTTAAGGTGGACGATCAAATCCAGATTACCATCAAAGACAATGGTAACAATGCTGAGGGAGCTAAGCCTTCTTCTAATCGATTGCATCGTTCCATGAGCCTTGATATCACGGAAATGAGAATTAAAAATTTCCAAGAAGTGCATGGCGTTCCTATTGCTTATCATCCATACAATCCTGCGAATGATGAGAATTCTTCGGTGTTGTTTCGCATGCCTTTGCACTTAGGAAGTGATTGAAGCTTGAATTTTCTTCCTCAAGATTAAGCATTTCGTCCTCATGGAGCGTGCGTATGTCCTCAAACTAAAAACGCGCGCTTATACTCTTCGTAGTATTGATTCCGTAACCCGATTCACTATCAGGTGGGTGGAATCCGAAAAACCACAATAGAGTAGGAGAACTTAACACTTAATTATTATGAAAAGAATTCTTTATGTGCTAATCGCGCTTTTTACAATTGCCAGCTTTAGCGTCAGTGCTAGTGACGTTAATGTTGCGAGTGATCTCGATTCAGAGAGTACTCTGGAAAACTCATGCAGCTTGGACTTAGGCCCAGTCCAATTAACTCAGGGAACATTACCAGATTGCTCAGACTATACAATTTCCGTTGATCTTGTTACGGATTGTCAAGGGAGTGCTTTGAATGGTTCCTATTCATTTGTTGTTACAGATAATACTGGTAGCACGATTGCAAATGTGGCGAATTCTCCAACCGCGAGTATTCAGGTGTTGTTACCTTCTCAAACTCAGTTTTTTGTTTTCATCCAATACAATTACATCGATGCTAACGGAGTTAGTCAGTCAGCAACTGCGTCGACAGACTTCGTTTATTCAGGCTGTTCAAGTTGTTCATGTATCCCAAGTAATCTAGTGCTTGGACCAATTACATTTATTCAATCTACAAGCGATTGTGCGTCTTATGTAATCAATGTTCCTCCAGTTACTGGTTGTGCAGGCGTTCAGGTAAGTCAGAACTACAATTTTAAAATTTATGCTCCAAACGGAACACTTATTTATGATGCAGACGAGCCGCTCGATGCAACACTGTTTGATTTTAGTACGTATCCTCCTGGTGCTTACGAGGTACAGGTAACGTATTCAATGGTAGATGATTTAGGCTGTACGCATACAGCTCCGAAAGCAACGGAAATCTTCGATTGGACAGGTTGTTCAAATTGTTCATGTAATCCAGATGACTTAGTACTTGGACCAATCACGTTTATTCAATCTACATCGGATTGTTCTTCATACGTAATAAACGTTCCTCCAGTAACTGGTTGTGCAGGCGTTCAGGTAAGTCAGAACTATAATTTTAAAATTTATGCTCCAAGTGGAACACTTATTTATGATGCAGACGAGTCGCTTGATGCAACACTATTTGATTTCGCTACATTTCCAATAGGTGCGTATGAGGTGCACGTTACATATACAATGACGGATGATTCAGGTTGTACGCATACTTTACCAAAAGAAACGGCAATCTTCGACTGGGAAGGTTGTTCAAATTGCTCGTGTGATCCAGATGACTTAGTACTAGGGCCAATCACGTTTATTCAATCTACATCGGATTGTTCTTCATACGTAGTAAACGTTCCTCCAGTAACTGGTTGTGCGGGCGTTCAGGTAAGTCAGAACTACAATTTTAAAATTTATGCTCCAAACGGAACACTTATTTATGATGCAGACGAGTCACTCGATGCAACACTATTTGATTTCGCTACATTTCCAATAGGTGCATATGAGGTGCACGTTACGTATACAATGACGGATGATTCAGGTTGTACGCATACTTTACCAAAAGAAACAGCAATCTTCGATTGGATGGGATGCGTCTGTCAATCTATTCAACCTCCAAGTTTTGTAGATTGTCAACCAGGAATTAATCCAAACGCAACTTTCCATACCTTATTCTGGAGTTCGGTATCGAGCGCAGTCTCATATGAAGTTGAAATCTTATTGAATGATCCAAATTGTTGTCCAGATGCAACAAGTCCTACTTATGTAATATTAGTTCCGAGAATGGGTACAACATGGAATATACCATCAGATGGAAGATGCTATTCTTGGAGAGTACGATCTGTTTGTTCAGATGGAACAAGATCTGCATGGTCTACTTCGATATGTTCTTGTGGGCCTAAAGACGACGGTTCTGGTGGATCTACTAAATCATTGACTCAAAGTAATTTTGAAGAGAGGGTAGAGCAGTTGCAATTAGAGTTGTTAGCTGTACCAAACCCTGCGAATGATCATGTTGACATTTCACTGTCAAGTTCTTTATTGGAATCGGATATGGATGCAATGGAACTAATGATTTACGATATGTCAGGTAAAGAGGTGCATACATCAAGCATTAGCTTAGATGAAACTAAACGAGTGGATGTAAGTTCGTTTAACGCTGGAATGTACATCGTTAAAATTGTAAATGATGGTGCAATCATGTCTACAAAGAAGTTAATCGTTGAATAAGCACATAAAGTTTCAACTCTAACAGTGAAGGCTGCCTCATCCCGTTAACTATCGGGAGGGCGGCCTTTTTTGATGCGTTACTTTTTTATGATTTTCTCTATCTGCTTGAAGTCTTAGCACTCAATGAATACCGTTAAGAAAACGAACGTTAATAGTTGGTGGTATTGGTATTCAAACACCGTCAGTATAGACGTAAATAAAGCAAAGAGAGTCTATTTGCGCTTACTCGTGATCAAAACTTGGTCAGGCTTAGTATTTCACGAATTTCTTCGAACCACAACTTTGACCGTTGACATAACCAATGGCAACATACGTACCTGGAGATAATCGATTAACTGGATATTCCTCCAAAGGATTCGGATCAATCTCAAATTCCTGAACAATTTTACCATCCGGCTGAATGATTTTAACGGAAGTCATCCCACAATCTTGGCATTGAATTTTAATGTCCTCGCTCGTTGGGTTTGGTGAGATGAGAAAATCACACTCGTACTCAATAAGATCGTTGTAAACCGTTGGGACATATTCTACCCAAGGACGCGCCTGTTTAATAATGAGTTGATCGTTATCCGTGATTTTGTACTCGATATCCATGGCGAAAGTTGGATTGTTAAACGCCAGATACTTCTTTTTGAATTCATCATGAATGACCGTTAGAAACTCACGAAGTTGATTCAGTTGCGCCGTCGTCAATAGTAGAGAATCTTGAGGTAATAAATCCGAAAATTGAATGACCAATGGTTCGTCGTCTGGTGTTGGGTTTTGAACCAGTAATAGTTCTTCAGGAATCGAGTTATTGTTCGGGTTTGTAATCAAGAACTCCCCAAGTTGAGAGTTGAAATAGAAGGTGCTGTCTGTTCCATATACAGGATCAGCGCTTACACCAACACCGTTCACCTTTTCATTATCGAAATTAGGATGACAAAGCACTCCCATCGACGCAATGTAATGGTTGATTCGATAAAATTCGCGCTCTTCATATGCTCTTAAGTTCCAGAGGCTAGCGAAGATTTCTTTAATCGTTTTCGAGAGGTGTCCTTCGTTCGGGTGATGTGTTTTAGAATCGTACAATCCAGCTCCGCTAAATCCTGCTAAGTCTTCGTTATTTGTGCTTGAACGACAACGAATTGAGGTTCCTGTAGAGAAAGACATTTGTAAATCGGAAAGATCGTCGAGCATCCATTGAGGCATGGTTGCGTCTTCAATATCATCGCGAAGATCATCCAGCATATCATCACGAACATCTCGGTCAGCAATAAAAGCAGGATCATTTAGCATGATTTCAATTTCATCGAAGAAATTATTGTGCTCCATGAACTCACGGTAGTAGTAGAAGGGGATTCCGGCTCCGTCAGGAATCGTTCCTGCTGGAAAACCAAAGGTTCTCATGGTGGCCACATTGGTGCTTTTCGCTCCGTATCCATCATACATGTCAAACTCGATATCGTCTAAAGGTAGAATATCTGTGAAGCTCAAATCGAGTGGGGGCGTCTGTTCGTAACTTGGACGGATAGATTGGTACCAGGTGTTTACCTCCTCCACGGTCGCCTCGCGCAAGATGAAATTACTTTGCTCTGTTTTAAAATATACGTAGTGATTCAATAAATCTGCGATGGAGTCATTCAATAAAGGGTCGCGAATGAATGCATTCGGTATTTTGTCTTGAATTGCCCGAAGGTTTACATGAGAAAGCGGCGTTTGAATAATCGATGTTATTACCCCACCAACTCTGGGCAATGAGTTTGGAAGAGCGTCGTATAGTGCGATGTCTTTTAATCCAGGGATTTCGTTGGGTCCAACTTGTCGGAAGAATCCGTAGCCTTCTGTTTTATTGAGGCCGAGATAATTGATGCCAGCGTAGATGTCACTTTCGAGAAGCGCAGTTACCCGTGAATTCTGGTAGAGATTGATCTCATTGTTGTAATCTGCTTCATTCGTGATATAGACAAAATAGGAAAAGTTGTTTTTCAGAAAGGGCATACTTGCTCCAAGGAGTTCTTGTGTGCGCTGAACCGATTGAAAATCATAACTCGCAGCATTACTAAAGTTGAACGCATAGGTTCCTAACGTTCCATTGGGAGAAACGGTAGTGGGATGATAAATCACCTGTCCTCTTACGACATCAGCACTGAGTAAATTTAGACCAACCGCAGTGCCGAAATCAGCATGCAGGAAGTGCGTATTCATATTGATGAAGTACACTTTTGGATGGTCCGTATCGAAATCGGTTATGGCAAACTTGACAAATTCTTTTCCGTCAAAAACCAAATTTTGATTTAACGCAATTTCACTAAAGGTCTCATACGTGTCCATCGTGAGAAGCCCATCTTCATATGGAGTAGCTTCGGCGGAATTCAATGGATTTTGTGTCGGTATCAAATTGTACTCAGTGATGTCATCCATTCCATCCTGATCGGTGTCTTCAGGTGTGAAACGCGAATATTCCATCACTCGGTAGTGATCTACGGGATATGCTCGAAGTGCTTCCGTGATTGTCGTAGTTCCATTTTCTCCTGGAGTCATGGAAACAATGTGCTGAAAACTTGAGTCTGGGTGATGTCTGACTTCCAACAGATAATAATTCGAAGAAGTAGAGTTCACCGTTAGTTCAGCGACACCGTTCACATCTACCGAATAATTAACGATAGGTACTTCCTGCTGAGCGGTCGAAGTATTCAGAAAAAAAAGAGTAACTAATACGAATCCCAGGTAACTGAAAAAGCTACGAATTGAGGCGTTTAGTTTTGGTGTTGAATGGGGTTCTTCGAACATAAAAGCAATCTACAACGGATTTTCTTTGAAATCAAGTAAAATAGGCAAGGAATCTTGATATCCAAGCGCAAAGAAAGAACGGATTTGAAGTGTATTTATTACTTCTTGACCTTTTCGGCTCCGTCTAACACTTTTTGTTTCAAATCTCCCATGTATTTCAATAGGCGTTCGAGTAATTCAGGATTGGAAGCACCAATGATCTTTGCTGCAAGAATTCCTGCATTTTTCGCTCCATCTAATGCAACAGTAGCCACAGGAATTCCTCCTGGCATTTGTAGTATGGATAAAATACTATCCCAACCGTCGATGGAATTTCTGGATTTAACAGGAACTCCGATTACTGGTAGTGGCGTCATGGAGGCAGTCATACCGGGAAGATGTGCTGCACCTCCAGCTCCTGCAATTATCACTTTGAGGCCGCGCTTATGAGCGTTTGTCGCGTAGTCGAACATCTTCTCAGGTGTTCTGTGCGCCGAAACGATGTCTAATTCGTATGCTACACCTAGTTCATCCAAAATATCAGCAGCATCTTGCATGACCGGAAGGTCTGATGTGCTACCCATAATGATTCCAACTTCTACCATGTTTTTTAATCTTTGAACAAAGGTAGTGAATCTACCTGATCGAGGGTTTTGTGATCTTCTAAATTTGTCACTCCCCAATCAGTCAATTCTTCCTCACTCCATAACTCTGGATAGAAAATTCGTCTCTGGTAGCGAGGGTGCATGTATTTCTGCCACTCAGAACCTCCTGTAGCTTCGGCGCTTTCTTCGCCACTATTCAAATATTTTTTGGCTGCATTCAGGTGGTGCATTACCCATTTTACATTTACGGTATGATCATAATGACGCATAGCATTGACGAGGGCTACATTTTTCTGATCTTCCTCTGGAAGCGCTTTAAACTTTGTCCATAAGTTGATGGTGTTGTATTCCTTCATAAAAGCAATGAACTCATCCGTATACTTCTCTTCAAAGTTTGAGAGGAGCGCACTTTTCTTTCCTGTTTTATGATCCAATCCAGCTGCTTGCCAATACAAATTTTCCATCGCATATGTATATGGAGTATCGCGATTGATTGTTTTTCGGTAACGATAATCAATCAGGTTAATCAATTCCGTCGAAGCGAATTCGACTTTTCTATATTGAGCGCTCTGGAATCCACTGGCAGGTGTGAGTGTATCACGGAATTGCATGTACTGATCAACATCCATTCCGTCTCCCATAATAGTGAATGAATTTGAGAGCATATCGAAATATCTACTGATGCGCGAGAGATGTTTGGTGAACTTATCCGTGGTGATGTTATCATCATGAGATACTTGTTCGATTTCCCACAAAATCATTTTGAATAACAATTCATTGATTTGATGGTACATGATGAATACCATTTCATCAGGAAGTTGAGTTCGTTGAATTTGTAAGCCGAGCAGGGCATCCACTTGAATGTAATCCCAATAAGTGATTGGTTCCGCATGTAACAACCCTGATAAATGTGTATCGGGATTCTGTCCCATTGCTTCGTACTTTGCAACAATTGCTTCGATGAGTTCTTTTCGCTCCATGTTCGTGAGTTGAGTTGGCCAAATTTAAGGAAATCATTCCGATGATTATCGGAAGGGCAGAATATGATTTGGATCACTTTTTGGTATTTCTGTTGTCATGTATTTAACAATGTGACGATTTGCTTCACAAGATGTATTTCCTCCTTTACTTGAAAATAACCCACTTTCACCAAGAAAATTTTTCAGGATTCCTGTACCACGCTACATTGGAGTCAATATTAACCACCTCGCACTATAATCGGTGCGACAACTGAAAATCAATATTATGCTAAGAAAGCAACATCAAACAAAGCGAGAACGGCGGTTATACGAAGTTTACTTGCCAGACAACATGACGAATGATCCGTATCCAGTAGTGCTTGTGCATCATGGAGGAGGGAATAGTGCAAGAGGCTTTGCCACCGGAGCGGGCAAATGGAATATTAATGGTAATGGGAGTACGGATAAATTCATTTTAGTTTTCCCTCAAGCAACTGAATTGCCAAATAAACCTGGAAAACACACATGGAATGCCGGTTTTTCGGCAAAAGGAATCTCTGGAGCAGATGATGTTTCGTACATCAACGATGTTCTTTCAGAGGTTTGTGTTAGATACAATGTAGACCGTACAAATATTTTTGCGTGTGGGAATTCAAATGGAGCAATGTTTACTTATCGTCTGGCAGCAGAATCAAGTGAATGGTTCAGAGCGTTTGGGGTAGCGCAGGGAACGGCAGGAGGTCAACAAGGAATTTCTGGGAAACCTCATTTTAATTTTCCAACAGAAGATGGCAGAAGGTTGAGCGTCATTGCTTATCACAACGAGAACGATCCTTCTGTGCGCTTCCTTCCAACTCTGAATAGAGATTATCCTTCGAATTTGGCAAATCAAGATAATTACGAATGGTACTTATCAGGACGCAGAGAAGTTGGGTTTTGGCCGTCAGTTCTGACTTGGCTAAATAAAAACAAACTGGACGATACGCATGCTGCTCCAGTTGTTACTAATGGATTCGTCAAAATACACAAATGGAATGATGGTGATAGAAAAGTGAAAGCTATTGTGAATTCAGACCCAGCAATGCTTCATAATTGGCCGTCAGATGGAGCGCCAGAGATGTTAACCTTTTTTGAAAGTATTGTCAATTCCTAGTTGAATAGGACGAACATATTTAACGCTTAATACCACCATTCAATAATTTATTATCAACTAAATATCAATAATATGAAAAACGTAATTTTTTTATTTTTTATCACGTGTACTTTTTTCTCGTACTCTCAAGACAAGGATTCCTACTTGAAAGGTATTTTTAAAAACTATAAAGCCTTAACAGCTTGCAAACAAGTCTCAAGAAAGAAAGCAAAGGAGTTTTTGGAACAAAAACAATGGAGCACGAACTACCAATTACCGAAAAATGCATCGTACAAAATAGCGAGTGTTAAGATGAATGAAGAGAAAGAAGCACTATTTGTTCTTTTGGGTAACAGGTTGTTTGTGATTGCAGATAGCGATATCCTTGTTTCTGCTGATGCGCCTCCCGTTGATCAACCAGAACCTACGCCAGATCCAATACCGAGAGATCCTAAACCAGAACCAACTCCAACTCCAGATCCGAAAGATCCAAAAGACCCAGAAGATGAGGACGATGGAAGACATGCTGAAGAGGAGTTTATCACCTGTTGTGGAAAATCATACCCGTGCGTTCGGGATCAATGTGATTGCGATATTCAAGCGCCAAATTGTTCAGATGGTAAGGGTGAAAACGAGCTTTTCTTTGAGATGTTAATTGTGCAACAATTTTAATCGTGCGCACATACCTTTTCTAGGGGTTAGAAATACTTTATTGATAAAAGACATGAGGCGTAAAATTCCTTTATGTCTTTTTTGTTCTTAGTCAAATCGTTCACACTCCCAACGATTCTTTCAAAGGCCCATATGCAGATCGACTAATAGGAATGCGTTCCCCATTTTTCAAAACAGCGCGATAACTATTCTTTTCGAATGGTTCGATCCCGGTTAGCTCGTTTATGTTCAGTACATACGATCTGTGAATCCGAATGAATTGCTGTTGATTCAGTGTTTTCTCATAATACGTCAAGGTTTTCTTTTTGAGATGTGTCTTTTCGCTAGTATGAACTTTCACGTAATCGTCGTAGGCTTCTAAGTAGATGACGTCTTGAATAGGAATGATCTTGATGGCACTTTTATCTTTGATAACGATGCGCAGGTGATCGTCGGGTTGTTTAGATACTTCGCCGAAAGACGCTGAAATGTCATTTGCTTGCATTCCTTTCCATTTCGTTAGTGCTTGATCGAATCGATCTTGTGAAAAAGGCTTAAGCAGATAATCAACTGCAGAGGTTTCGAATGCTTTGAGTGCGTATTCATCAAAAGCTGTTGTGAAAATGACCGAAATAGGCTCGTCCACGAGCTCCAACATCTCGAAACCGTTAATTTTCGGCATTTGAATATCAAGGAAAACCAAATCTGGTTGTAAGGCATCGATGGACTTAAGCCCTTCATATCCATTAGCACATTCACCAATCACCTCGTATCCTTCTTTTTCTGAGAGAAAAGAACGAACAATGGATCGGGCCAGCGGCTCATCGTCTATAATTAATACTTTGATCATACTATTGGAATGGTTAAATGAGTGGTAAATTGGCCTTCTTCTGAAGATGTATTCAAACGTTGTTGTTGGCCGTAAATGAGATAAATTTTCTTTCTGATGGATGTTAATCCGTATCCTGTACCGGAAGACGCACGCTGAGCATCTTCATCGAATGGGTTTTTCACAATGACATCAATTGCGTTTTCACTGTTCTTAATTGAAATAGAGATTTCGACCTGATCCAACGAGCCGTACAATCCATACTTGATTGCGTTCTCAATAATTGGTTGTAGAATTAATGACGGGACTTTTTTGTCTAAAACAGTTTCTTCAACCTTGAGTGTGACGTTTAGACGATCACCGAATCGGATTTGTTCAATGGCAACATACCGATTTAGATGATCAATTTCTTCACTAAGAAGAATAAGTTCCTGATCATCTTCCTGCACAGCACGACGCATGAAATCGGAAAGTAAGTGAACCATTTCACGCGCTTTTTTCGGGTCAGCAACTGTAAGTGCACTGATAGAATTCAGGCTATTGAACAGGAAGTGAGGCTTAAACTTCTGCTGTAAACTGTTCAGTTCGATTTTCACTGCTTCTCGTTCCTTTTGCACAGAATAAGATTGAATTCTCTGAACGTGGAGGTGCTCTTGATCAATCCATAGAACGGCAGTTGCTAACAAAAAGGAAAGTAGAATAAGAACACCACGGACAACAATCGTTGCGTGAACAAATGCGGAATAATCAGAATCATCAGATAAGTAGCGCGTTAACCAGTAAATAATCAATAACGAAAGACCCGAAAATAAAACCGTGCTGGAAATGTTTGGGAGTCCAAAAACTTTGTTGGTGTGGTAATACCGTTGGATAACAGTAATCACTACGAGAAACAGTAGCAACGTTCCAATTTGAACGGCTACGTCAATAAAGATGAGGAGTGCGTTCACATCTTTTTGCGCGAGATAGATTACTGAGAGTGCACTTACAGCAAAAAGCAGGATGATAAGTTGTATCATCCTGTAATTGAATATGCTTCGATTTTGAGTATTCACCTTCTATAAGTAATTATGTATTTCAACTCCACCAAAGAAGCAATTTCCTTTTAAAATAAGCACCTTGTGATCGTCCATGTCAGAAGCATTCACCATCGGTCGCTTTTCTTCCACTCCACCGAAAACGGTAGTGAGTTCCGATTGCACTCTCCAGTCAGCGGGAACGGCTATTGTTAATCCACCGAAAACGGTCGTTGTATCTATGATTGCTGGTTGCTGTAGGTCGGCATGTACTAGATTTAACTCCGTTCCACCGAACACGGATGTGATTTTTGCTCCTCGGAAATTCTTACTGACAACTGTTTTTTCAGTTCCTCCGAAAATAGTACTTGCTTCAAAATAATCTGCGCTGGCCTCTTCTTTCGACGAATCAAACATTACACTTTCGAATTGATTTTTTTTTTGATTTCGTTTGTCAAAACCAAACGCTTTCCAAAGTATCGTTGCACCGATTGCTATTACCACAACAGGAACGATTAATCCCTTGTCGATTGTCTGCGGTTGGAAATCATTAATTAAAAACACCAATCCAACACCAATTGCTACATATGCTACAAACTTTTTAAAGTTATGTTTCACTAATTGAACAACTCCAAAGGCAATCAATATCATCTTCCAAGAATAAATCCAATTTGGAATATCCATTCCAGTTCGATCTAAAAGGAAGACCGTTCCGAAAGCGATTACTAGTACTCCTGCCAATATTTTTGATTGTTGTTCTCTTCTTCTGTAGTCTGTGTCAAATTGTTCCATGATGTTGTTTTTTCGTTATGGATCAAATGTAAGATAGCAACTTTGGTCTAGAAAGTGGAAATCGGCGAATGGTGGAAGTGCGTCGGTGAATTGTACCACGGTTTTCGTTTTGTCGGCGAATGGTGGTTTTTGGTTGATGATTTCGGGTTTCGACTTCGCTCAACCCTTACGAATTTCTAACCTACTTCGAGGACTGAGCGAAGTCGAATGTCCGACCTCAAGCTTCATCCATTCACAAATTATCAAAACAAAAAAATCGGAAGACTCTAATGAATCTCCCGATAGTATAATATAGTTCTTAACTATGAGTGTATCGAATAATCGGAAAGCAAAGCGATCGGATCATCGAATAATCCAACACCGCCGAAGAAGAGAAAGCACTGCTTTCGAAAGTGAACGGGAAGTTCACCTACCACGTAGTGAATCCAACAATCTAAAGTGTTCCTCTCTTTTCTTGCTCTCTCTCAATCGCTTCAAAAAGTGCTTTGAAGTTACCGGCTCCAAACCCTCGTGCTCCCATTCGTTGAATGATTTCAAAAAACAGAGTCGGACGATCTTCTATTGGCTTAGTGAAAATCTGAAGAAGGTAACCTTCCTCATCAGCATCAATCATGATACCTAACTTCTTTAGTGCCTCGATGTCTTCTCCTAATTTATGGTTATGAGCCATTAGTCGAGCAGGCACTTCGCTGTAGTATTCATCTGGAGGAGTACTCAAGAATTCAATTCCACGAGCGCGCATTGCGGAGACAGTTGAAAGAATATCATTGGTAGCTACTGCGATGTGCTGTACTCCAGGACCTTCGTAAAAGTCAAGGTACTCTTCAATTTGAGACTTTTTCTTTCCTTCAGCTGGTTCGTTGATTGGGAATTTGATTCTTCCGTTTCCGTTACTCATTACTTTACTCATCAACGCTGAATACTCAGTAGTAATTTGTTTGTCATCGAATGAAAGGAAGTTCTCGAATCCCATCACATCTTCGTACCACTTTACCCAGATATCCATCTCGTTCCAACCAACGTTTCCTACCATGTGGTCGATGTATTTCAAGCCAACTGGCTCTGGATTGTAATCAGATTCCCACTTTTTGAATCCAGGAAGGAAGGTTCCATTGTAATTCTTACGTTCAACAAAAACGTGAACGGTTTCTCCGTACGTGTAGATTCCAGCGCGAATTACTTCTCCGTGCTCATCTTTCTCAACAGTCGGTTCCATATAAGATTTAGCCCCACGACTTGTTGTTTCTTCGTAGGCGCTTCGCGCATCATCTACCCAAAGAGCAACAACCTTTACTCCGTCACCGTGTTTCACAATGTGATCATTGATTGGTGATTTTGAATTCAATGGTGTCGTTAAGATGATCTTTATTTTGTCCTGCGTAAGTACGTAAGAAACGGAATCGGTAGAACCTGTTTCTAATCCGCGGTAAGCGAAAGATTGAAATCCGAATGCGGTCTTATAAAAGTGAGCTGCTTGTTTCGCATTGCCCACGTAAAACTCAACATAATCAGTTCCTAAAAGCGGCAAGAAGTCTTGTGCTCCTTCAAATATCTTTTCTAATCCGTAATCTACGTTTTGTATGTCTTTTGCCATGATATTATATTTAGTGAATCCAAGATTGGTAATAATCTTCAGACTCAATTTCTAATGCTTGTTTTGTTAATTTGAGCGGCTTGAATGTGTCAACCATTACCGCAAGTTCTTTTGTTTCTTTTTTTCCGATGCTTCGTTCGTACGACCCAGGATGAGGTCCGTGTGGAATACCCCCAGGGTGAAGCGTAATTTGACCTTTGTCTACATTGTTTCTGCTCATGAAATCACCATCAACATAATACAAAACTTCATCCGAATCTATGTTACTATGATTATAAGGTGCGGGTATCGCATCTGGATGATAATCGTATAAACGAGGAACAAATGAACAAATTACAAAAGCTCCAGTTTCAAATGTTTGATGAACAGGAGGTGGTTGGTGCACACGACCAGTAATTGGTTCGAAATCGTGAATTGAAAACGCATAGGGATAATTGTATCCATCCCATCCGACTACATCAAATGGGTGAGAAGCATATAGATAAGAATACAGGATTCCTTCCTTTTTAATTTTTACTCGAAATTCTCCTTTCTCATCATGAGTTTCCAATTCGGATGGTGGACGAAGATCTCTTTCGCAAAATGGAGAGTGCTCCAACAATTGACCGAAGTAGTTGCGGTATCGCTTTGGAGTATAAATCGGATGAAAAGATTCGACGATAAACAATCTGTTCTCTTCTGTTTCAAAGTCAATTTGATAGATGATTCCTCTAGGAACAACGAGATAGTCTCCATATTTAAAAGGAATATTACCCAGTTGCGTTCTGAGAGTTCCAGAGCCTTCATGGATGAAAATTACTTCATCGCAGTCGGCATTTTTATAAAAATAATCACGAAGTGACTTTTTGGGTGAAGCCACAATAATGTGACAATCATTATTCACCAATACAGGAACTCTACTTTCTAAGTAGTCATCTGTTGGTTTAACCTGATAGCCTTGTAAGCTTCTTTTCTGTAATTGCTTTTCGTGAGCGATCTCAGGGTTAATGTCTATACTTCCTTCGAAGGTCGTTACCTGTGTTGGTGGTTGCAAGTGATAAAGTAACGATGACATGCCGTCGAAACCAATTGTCCCGAATAATTGTTCGTGATGTAACTCTCCGTTCGCTTTTCTGAAAACGGTGTGTCTTTTGGGAGGAATTTTCCCTATTTTTTGATAAAATGGCATGATAAAATTGTTTTAGTGTATACTTAACTGTGCTGTTCGATGGATTTACTCATTCTGGCTTGCGAATGATTAAGAAGTGCAGCAATAAATTAAGTTCCGACCACATATCTGATACGTTTGAGACAAATATAAGGATTCCCTTATCGCAATAAAAATGACATTAATCAGGAATATAACATTAAGCGAAAAAAGTGGTTTTTGAGGTAGGATTTTCATTAAATTATACCTCTATTTGCGTGTAATTATTGATTTATGAGAAAGGTTTTGGTCATTGGTGCTGGCGGACAGATCGGTACGGAATTGATTCTTCGATTACGTGAAAAGTTAGGGCCAGAAAACGCTATAGCGGCAGATTTGAAGGCAGAATGTCCGGTTTCTTTGGAAGGCGGTCCGTACCTTTCACTTGACGCTCTAGACCGCGAGGCCGTCCGAAAAGTGGTTATTGATCAGAAAATTACCGAAGTGTACTTATTGGCGGCTTTATTATCGGCAACCGCTGAAAAGCGCCCTGATTTTGCCTGGAGGCTAAATATGGAAGGACTGTTCACGATACTTGATTTGGCAAAGGAAGGTTACGTCAAGAAAATCTTTTGGCCCAGTTCGATTGCGGTTTTTGGCCCAACAACTCCCAAAGAGAATACTCCTCAACGAACGGTCATGGAACCAAGTACGGTTTATGGGATTTCGAAACAAGCTGGAGAACGATGGTGCGAGTATTATCATGAAAAGTTTGGTGTTGATGTTCGCAGTATCAGATACCCTGGTTTGATTTCATATACGTCTCTGCCAGGTGGTGGAACTACGGATTATGCAGTAGATATTTTTTATAAGGCGAAGTTGGGAGAAAAGTTCTCTTGCTTTTTGGAAAAGGATACTCGCCTACCAATGATGTTTATGGAAGATGCGATTCGTGCAACGCTTGACTTAATGGAAGCGCCGCAGGAAAAGATTAAGATAAGATCATCGTACAATTTATCGGGTTGCGACTTCACTCCTGAGGAAATTTCGAATGAAATCAAACAATACTTTTCTGAGTTTGAAATAAGCTACGATCCAGACTATCGACAGGCAATTGCGGAGTCTTGGCCTAGCTCGATTGACGACTCTTGTGCACGAGAAGATTGGGGGTGGAAAGAGAAGTATAATCTCAAGGACCTTGTGGATGTGATGCTTAATAACGTCAATGTTGATTTATTAACACAACATTAACGAATTAACACGAAGTTTCTACCAATATGGGATTCCGAACTTTTTTGTCGAAGATTTTAGAAAATTAGTCGAAAAAGCGTTTATTTTTTTTGCAAATCCCGATTGTCTTTGTACATTCGTTTTGAACTAGATTTTGACTAAATAAACTGTTGTACTCCTGAACATTTGATATTACGCTGTTATGACTGTAAGAAAACTCTTGATGTTGGTTTTAATCGTTTTCCTCGGAGGATCGGTTTCTGCTGCAACGCCTAAAATTGGTGATCAAGGAGGGATCAATCAAAAAGTGGATGGAAAAAAACAAGGTAAATGGGTTTACCTTGGTAGAGATCGTCCAACTTCAGGTTACCCGTCCGAAGGAAAAATTGAAGAAGGATCATATATCGATGATCGAAAAGAAGGTGAGTGGATCAAGTATCACACTGACGGTGCGACTCCTAAACTTAAGGGGACGTATGAAAATAACCGACCAAACGGTCCTTACGTAAAGTTTTGGCCAGATGGAACAATAAAGGAGCAAGGTACTTTCTCACGAAATAAATATAAGGGAACGTTAAAGCGTTTCCATAAGAATGGTGTTCTTGAATATGAAGCGGATTACTCTGAAGATGGAAAAGAACAGGGATCTGTGAAATACTTCTATGCGAATGGCCAGGAAGAATTTGTGTATGAAGCTCAAAATGGTATTCCTAACGGAAAAGCAACACGTTTTTATGAGAATGGAGATCCTAAAGAGGTGATTTTCTATTCTGCAGATGGTAAGGTTGAGCAATCCGAACAAAAAGAAATGGTTGGTGCTCCCGCAGATCACGTTGATCCAGAACCATCACGTGAAGCAGCTCCTAGAATTTCCGTTCCAAGAACGAAAGGTTCGCCTTTTAAAGCGAATGGATACAATAAGGTATATAATGAGAACGACGAAATCAGTCAGGATGGCGAGTTTAGAGACAGCCGCCTGTGGGATGGAAAAGTATATGTGTATGATACTGATGGAATCCTTCTCAAAGTAAAGGTCTTCAAAAAAGGAGTTTATCATTCAGATGGTCAGCTCTAATAAACTAGAAAACAACGTAAGAGGCTCCTCCCGATACCTATCGGGAGGAGCTTTTTTTATGGATACAAAATCGGATTAGCTATATTTGAAATTATAATCAAAAACCTATGAACAAGAAAGGTGGTCTGGAAATCCCTGATTTCAGTCAATCTCCAAAAATCGACAAAGTTGGAGTTGAAGAGCGGGTGTCACGATTCCAAAAAAGAAGTATCAAAAAACAATCGAAAATGTACGGCCTGAAAATGGCGCTGAACATGATCGATTTAACAACTTTAGAAGGGAAAGATACTCCAGGCAAAGTAAAACAGATGTGCTATAAAGCACAGCACTTGCACGATGTTCATCCGGGTCTTCCAACTGTTGCTGCTGTGTGTGTGTATCCATCGATGGTAAAGACAGCCGTGAATGAAGTGAAAGGAAGTGGGGTGAAAGTTGCTTCTGTTTCTACGGCGTTTCCAAGTGGACAGGCTCCGCTAGATGTGAAGCTAATGGATACGAAGTTTGCAGTGGATTCTGGCGCGGATGAAATTGATATGGTGATTTCTCGAGGGAAGTTCCTAAGTGGAGATTACAACTTTGTTTTTGATGAAATAGCAGCAATCAAGGAGGCATGTGGAAAAGCACGTCTCAAGGTGATTCTTGAAACAGGTGAATTAGTTACGCTGGATAATGTGCGAAGAGCGAGCGATATCGCGATGTATGCTGGAGCAGATTTCATAAAAACATCTACAGGGAAAATTAAGCCGGCCGCTACTATGCAGGTTACGTATACAATGCTTGAGGCAATTCGAGACTTTCACTTAAGCACCGGAATTATGGTTGGAATGAAACCCGCTGGAGGAATATCCAACTCAAAATTGGCTTTGCATAATCTGGTTATGGTGAAAGAAACCTTAGGAAACGAGTGGCTGACAAACGAGTGGTTCCGATTCGGAGCAAGCAGTTTGGCTAATGACGTTTTGATGCAGATTATGAAGCAAGAAACAGGAATTTATCAATCATCAGATTACTTCTCAATCGATTAATTATGGCGAAGAAACAAATAAAAGGTTGGGACTATTCTCCCGCACCAGAGAGTACATCGCACATAAACTTAAAAAAGCGATACGACTTATACATTAACGGTGAGTGGGTGAAACCAACATCGAAGAAATACTTTAAGACAATCAATCCGGCTAATGAAGAAGTATTGGCGGAGGTTGCTCATGCGAATGAAAAGGACGTGGACAAAGCGGTGAAAGCAGCACGAAAAGCGTACGACGAGGTGTGGTCAAAAATAAGTCCAAGTGAGCGGGCGAAGTACATTTTCCGCATTGCACGTTTGATGCAGGAACGCTCTCGTGAGTTTGCGGTAATCGAATCGCTTGATGCGGGTAAAACAATCCGTGAATCGAGAGATGTAGATGTGCCGTTGGCATGTAATCATTTCTTTTACAACGCAGGCTGGGCAGACAAGTTAGAGTTCGCTTTTCCGAATAGAAAGATTTCATCTTTAGGGGTAGCAGGACAAATAATTCCATGGAACTTCCCATTGTTGATGGCGGCATGGAAAATCGCACCAGCGTTGGCTACAGGAAATACTGTTGTCTTAAAACCGGCGGAAACGACACCTCTAACAGCTTTGAAATTAGCGGAAATTATTCACGATTCAGGTTTACCACCTGGCGTAGTGAATATCGTAACAGGATATGGAGATACTGGAGCAGCCATTGTTGATCATGATGACGTAGATAAAATTGCCTTTACTGGTTCAACTGGAGTTGGAAAGATCATTCAGAAGGCCGTTGCTGGAACCAATAAAAAGACAACCCTAGAGTTAGGAGGGAAATCAGCGAACATCATCATGGATGATGCTCCATTGGATCAAGCGGTAGAAGGAATTGTTAATGGCATTTTCTTCAATCAGGGACATGTTTGTTGTGCGGGCTCTCGATTGTTTGTTCAGGAATCCGTTTACGATAAAGTAATCGAGAAATTGAAGCACCGAATGAACTCATTGATTGTAGGTGATCCTCTAGATAAGAACACAGACATCGGTGCAATTAATTCAAAAGAACAGTTGGACATTATCAATGGTTACTTGAAGATTGGAAAGGATGAAGGTGCAGAAATGTATCAAAGTACGTGTGATATTCCAGGAAGTGGATATTACTGTCGTCCGACCTTGGTCTTGGACGTGGCACAATCGAGTAAGCTGGTTCAGGAGGAGATTTTCGGACCTGTGCTTGCTGTTCAAACATTCAGGACTGTTGACGAGGTTATCCAGAAAGCGAATAATACTCCATTCGGTTTGGCCGCGGGAGTTTGGACAGATAAAGGATCAAGAATTTTCAATCTAACAACCAAGCTTAGAGCCGGAGTTGTGTGGGCGAATACATACAATAAATTCGATCCAGCATCACCGTTTGGTGGATACAAGGAAAGTGGATTTGGAAGAGAAGGTGGATTGCACGGACTCGAGGGGTACCTAAAATTGAATTAAGATGGAACGTTTGGAAGTATTGAAAACATATAAGATTTACATCGGGGGGAAGTTTCCACGAACTGAATCAGCACGGTATTATTCACCTAAGAACGCTAAAGGACAAGTGTTGGGTAACATCTGCCTTTCTTCTAGAAAAGATGTAAGAAATGCCGTAGTTGCAGCACGTAAGGCTGTTGGCGGATGGTCGGAGAGAGCAGCGTTTAACCGAAGTCAGATTTTGTATAGAATAGCAGAAATGCTTGAAGGAAGACGATCGCAGTTTATTGATGAACTCATTTTTCAGGGTGCGACAAAAGCTTCTGCTGAGAAAGAAGTGAACGTATCTATTGATCGTTTAATTTATTACGCTGGATGGTGCGACAAGTACGTTCAGGTGTTAAGTAGTGTAAATCCGGTTTCATCCTCACACTTTAATTTCTCTACCTACGAGGCGACTGGAGTAGTGGGCGTTTTGGCAGGACAGAAAACGTCTTTGATTGATTTAGTGTCTATCGTCGCTCCAGTTATTTCTGGAGGAAACTCGTGTGTAGTGCTAGCAAATGAAGATATGCCCTTGTGTGCAGTGACCTTTGCGGAGGTATTGAATTCATCTGATGTTCCAGGAGGTGTAGTAAATATTCTTACTGGTAAACAAGCGGAAATGATTCCAGCTTTGACAACGCACATGGACGTCAATGCAATCGCGTATGTGGGTGATGATCATGAGATATTGTCGACAATTCAAGAGAACGCTGTGGTGAATCTTAAAAGAGTTCGAGCTTATGACAAGAACTGGATGGATGCGAAAAGTCAAGATTTACACTTAATTTCTGACTTCCAAGAAGTGAAGACGACGTGGCACCCAATTGAAAATATCGGAGGTGCTAGCTCTTCCTACTAGCGAAAAATATTCATATTATTTTGAACCCGTTTCATTCCGATGGAACGGGTTTTTTATTGTTGCGAGTTAGAAGAGAAGTGAAGAGAGACGGGGTTCGAGAGCCTCACCCCTCTGTTTGTTCTAAAGTAACTTGGAGGGGTGAGGCTCTCGCACCCCGAAATCGCAAATAATAAAACAAAAAAAAGTCCAGACGATAATCGTCTGGACTTGTATCGGAGTTTCCTCCTAAAAAGTTATTGAAGTGTAAAGGTGATCGGTAAACGACATCGTGCACGAACCGCTTTACCTTTTACTTCTCCAGGAGCCCACTTTGGCATATTACGTACCAAACGTTTTGCTTCTCTGTTTAATTCTGGTGTAATACCACCTCTCATTACGTCAACACCTGTAATTGCACCATCTGGTTCAACAACGAACGTTACGTAAACACGACCTTGGTCACCAAGCTCTCTTGCGATTTCCGGATACTGTACGTTCTCCTGAATCCATTTCTTCATAGCTGCGGCTCCTCCAGGGAAGGCTGCTTCTACATCTGGGAAATCAACAATCTCAGCCGGCTTTACAGGTTGCGTTGGGCCCGGTGGTGGCGGCGGGGGAGGTGGAGGAGTAGGATCTCTGGGCGGTGGCTCAGGTTCCGTTTCCTTTTCTTTAATGTCTTCTTGAGGTGGAGGAGTAATCTCAGCTTGCTGCTCTTCAACTTCCACTTCAACCTCTTCTTCCACTTGTACTTCTTCTTCAAACCCCTTATCCGAATCAAGAGACGCAAACTTCGTGTCTCCTTTATCTTCTGCAGGTGTCGAATAAGTGAAAGAAGCCAAAACAAGGCTACCTGTGAACAGTATACCAACGAAAATCATTGGATACCTCAGGCGCTCATTGTTTACTTCTTCGCTTTTCTTTAATTCCATAACGCATTGAATTAGGTTGTAAATATATGAATAAAATGTCACAAAATTCGTGCCGAATAATCAGTAACATGAACGGTACAGTAAATGGAACGTTCCCATCCCTAGTGATGCTCCAATCAAGTCAAAAAGCAAATTCCATCCATTAAACCAAGGTAAAAAACCAAAGGCATAAAGAGAAATTTCTGATGTCACTGCGAACAATAATGCAGCGCCAAGAACAATAGGAAAGGCTCTTTCCCGAATGTGCATATATTTGAGTTGCTTTTTACACACCCCTAGCCAAATGTGACTGAAGACCATGAACATGAATAAATGAACGAATGACCTTGCGGGCACACATCCGAAATATATAAAACAACGGTCTGTAAGGGGGGTATAAAACACGAGCATCATCAATAAGACCCATGCTATCCCTGGAAGGAGTAAGCGTAAGGGAATCATGTGATTTACCCGATCAATTCTGTATACGACGCAGCATCCATTAATCCTTCTACTTCTTCAGGATTGGTCAAACGAATTTTGATCATCCACCCTTCATTGAACGGATCACCATTCACAGTCTCTGGAGAAGCTTCTAAACTCTCGTTAAACGCGATAATTTCTCCTGATAAAGGCATGAATAAATCAGAAACGGTTTTAACGGCCTCAACAGAACCGAAAACTTCTTCTTTATCTAAAGTTTCACCTTCAGTTTCGATTTCAACATAAACAATATCGCCCAATTCTCCTTGTGCGAAATCAGTAATCCCAACGGTAGCTACGTCTCCTTCGACACTTACCCATTCGTGATCCTTAGTGTATTTAAGATTTTCTGGAATGTTCATTTTATAAATATTTCTACACAAATGTACTTTTTTTAATAATCGGTTTAGCATTAAGTTCTGAACAAATCAGAAATCTTTTTAACTAATTTTACAGTATGGTAAATCAGGATCAACTTAAGGAATTGCAACAACGAATTGTGAAAATCGGGGAATACCTGAAAATCGATGAGAAACGGATGCAATTGAAGGAAGAAGAGTTAAAAACTCAAGATCCTAACTTTTGGAATGACCCCAAGAAGGCGGAGATCCAAATGAAACAAATTCGTGGATTGAAATTCTGGATCGAGTCGTATGACGAGCGTATGAGCTTGTTCGGGGATGTAGAAGTATTGTTCGAATTTGCCAAAGAAGGTGAAGCAGAGGAGGAGGAGGTTGATGAGCATTTCTTTCAGCTGAAAGAATCAGTTGAGGAACTGGAATTGAAAAATATGCTTTCAGGAGAAGAAGATGCGCTCAATGCTGTTCTTCAAATCACGGCTGGAGCTGGTGGTACGGAAAGTTGCGACTGGGCGTCTATGCTCATGCGTATGTATTCCATGTGGGGGCAAAAGAATGGATATAAAATCAAAGAGTTGAATTATCAGTCGGGTGATGTTGCCGGAATCAAAACGGTAACGCTTGAATTTACGGGTGATTTTGCCTTTGGATACCTGAAAGGCGAGAACGGTGTGCACCGATTGGTACGAATTTCTCCATTCGATTCCAATGCGAAGCGTCATACTTCTTTTGCATCGGTATATGTGTATCCCTTGGTGGACGACTCTATCGAAATTGATGTGAATCCAGCAGATATAACCTTTGAAACGTTCCGTGCCGGAGGAAAAGGTGGTCAGAATGTCAATAAAGTTGAGACTGCTGTGCGTTTACGTCACGAACCAAGTGGAATTATTATTGAAAACTCCGAGTCTCGTTCGCAGTTAGCGAATAAGGAAAAGGCGATGCAATTACTGAAATCTCAGTTGTATGAATTGGAATATCGTGCTCGAATGGAAAAACGTGCGGAAATTGAAGATGCCAAGAAAAAAATTGAGTGGGGCTCGCAAATTCGAAATTATGTCCTTCATCCGTATAAATTAATCAAGGATGTTCGTACCGCGCATGAGACAGGAAACGTTGATGCAGTGCTGGATGGTGACCTTAATCCATTCTTGAAAGCGTATTTAATGGAGTACGGAAATTAGATTCGATTAATTGCTTTTTTTACTGAATCATTCTGTGAATTGACATGTTTATCCGACTAAAAATCATATTTCTGGTGCGAATATTGCAATTCTTCACATACGTTCAACCGAATTAGTTATATTTGCGGTCGCTCGGAAAACACTACCCTATTTAACCGAGACAACTAGATAATTAGAGAATGACACTTGAAACGATATACCTAAAAGATGGAGGCCAATTCTCCGAATACCTTACTGAATGGGCTGAAGTAAAAGGCGTTGAAACGGTTGCTTACGAATTCAAGCCAGGTGAAGATCAAGAGCCTCAAGGACTGATTCTAGTAAACGAAAATCAGGACATCCGTAGAGATATTGGTGAAATATATGCTGCTTTCGATCGTAAGCACATCCCGATTCAGAAAATCGATATCAACGGTACGCTTCAGGTTGCAATTAATAGTTTCCGCATCTGGTTGGACAAGAATAAATGCAAACGCGTTCTTATCATTGGTGACGATGATTTAGTGAAGAATGAAAATTTGGAGCGCTTCTTTTCGAATTTGAAGTAGTTTATTTGATTTTTGGAGAGCTTCGCTCTTAGATTTTTTGGAGCGTTTCACGCATGGATATTTGGGTTTTCATATCCAACTAATCCAACTAATCCAACTAATCCAACTACCTCATAACAACCTTCGGTTCATCACTATCCGTAAACCCATCATTCATTGGCTCCCAGAGCTCAATTCTGTTTCCTTCAGGATCCTCGATGTGAAGAAATTTACCGTAGCTGTATTCTTCTAACTCATCAACGATCTTAACGTCTTTTTCGATTAAAGTGATGTGAAATTGCTTAAGATCATCCACGCGGAAGTTGATCATTGCTTGTTGCGATTGATCTCCAAAATAGTCGGTGGATTCGTCGAAAGTTCCTAATTGCAGCTGCCCTTTGTTTGGAGAGTTGTCTCCGTTAAACTCAAAGAGAACACCATAAGCATTTGTTTGCATTCCGAGGACAGATTTGTACCATTCGCGCATCGCAGTTGGATCTTTGAACTTGAAGAAAATCCCGCCAATTCCTGTTATTTCGGCCATCTTTGTTTTTTGCTAAAGCTAAGCAAATTGGACTAATTCAGGCTCAGTTTCAGGCTTTGAAAGTTCTGGCAGTTCGATTTCCGTTCGAGTTAAATCTTCCAATGTTTCACGTCGTCGGATTAAATGCGCTTCATCGTTAAGGATTAGAACTTCTGCCGGACGCAATCGGGCATTGTATTGATTGCTCATTGAGAATCCGTAGGCTCCAGCATTGGAAATAGCCAGAATATCTCCTTCGCGAACTTCACTTAACAAACGGTCATGACCCAGTGTATCACTTTCGCAAATGTATCCAACAATCGAATAGAGTTTCTTTTCACCATTTGGGTTAGAGATATTCTCAATTTTGTGGAACGCATTGTAAAACATAGGGCGAAGGAGGTGATTCTGTCCACTGTTAACACCTACAAATACCGTAGAAGTCGTTTGTTTTACAACGTTCGTGGTGACTAAGAACTTTCCGGCTTCGCTTACAATGAACTTTCCAGGTTCGAACCATAATTCAAGATCTCGGTTGTTTTTTTTGCAGAATGCTTGAAAAGATTCAGCAATGCGCTGACCAATTATCTCAATCTCCGTGACCAAGTCACTTTCTTTGTAGGAAACTTTAAATCCGCTTCCAAAATCTAAAAATCGTAGGTCTGGAAATAATTCGGATGCATCATACAAGAGTTCAGCGCCCCTAAGAAATACATCAGGATCGATAATGTCGCTCCCCGTGTGCATGTGCAATCCTATCACAGTCATATTATAGTGTTCGACAATGCGACAGATATGACGAAGTTGGTGAATCGAAATTCCGAACTTTGAATCAATATGACCGACGGAAATATTAGCATTTCCGCCTGCCATAATATGTGGGTTTAGTCGAATGCAAATCGGAACAGAACCTCCATAGGCTCCTCCAAATTTTTCCAACACCGTTAAATTGTCAAGGTTGATGTGAACTCCAAGTTCTACCGCCTCTTGTATTTCTTCGAAAGAGACGCAATTCGGAGTATACATAATTTTGTTCGCTTCAAAACCTGCTCTAAGCCCAAGATGGATTTCTTGAATGGAAACTGCGTCCAATCCTGTTCCCTGCTGTTTCAGCAATCGCAAAATGTTTACGTTGTTCAGTGCTTTTAACGCATAATGCAACTTTACGTCAAGCGGATTAAATGCTTGATGTAACTTTTTGTACTGCTCAATGGTTTTATTAGCGTCATAAACATACGTCGGAGTCCCATAAGTGTCTGCGATGGCTCGGAGCGAACTTGTTGTCATAGATCATTCGTTTAGCCAACAAAGATAAAATGTTAATTAATAAAACTAACGTTAAATAAATAATAATACGTTAATAAATTAACAGTTGAACGATTTTGACTCTTGATTGTACTACTGAAAAAACGAAATATTATGAAGTATTCCTTTCTACTGCTACTCCTTTTTCCTGTGTTTTCTTTTGCCCAAACGGTTAATTCACAGGATATTTCATCGAATATAGACGAAGTGAAATTGTACCTAACTGCCGGTCAGATGAACCACAAGCAACGAGTAAGTTTGATGAAAGGTAGAAATAAGTTGAAGTTTTCGGGAATCTCAGCATATGCCGATCCGCAGTCGATACAATTCAAAGGAGATGGGAAATACAGATTGGTTTCTGTTTCCACTGAAATGGACTTTTTGGCCGCCGAGCAATTCAATCCAAGGATTTCAGTATTAAAAGATTCTTTGGAAGTTCTTCAGGATGAACTACAATTCACAAAGGATCAAATGGATGCTTATCAAGCCGAGAAAGGGGTGATGAACACTAACCGTGATTTAGGAGGGAATGCCCAGAATTTAAGCGTTGAGCAGATCAAAGAGGCAGCAACGTACTTTCGTGAAAGAACACTTGAGATCAATCAGGAACTTTCAAAACTGCGAAAAGTAGAACGGCGTTATTTCTCCCAAATTCAAGATATGCGAGCGCAATTGGTTGAGATGAATTACGATGAGAATCAACGAAGTAATCAGGTGGTAGTATTGCTCGATTTGGATGAGGCCACTTCAATGGAAACGGAATTGATGTATCTCGTGTCTGACTGCGGGTGGGCAGCTATGTATGATCTTTCGGCAGCAGATATTTCAGGCAAGATCAATCTCAAGTACAAAGCACAGGTCTACAACAATACTGGAAATGATTGGAAGGATATTGCGTTAACGCTTTCTACCGCTGACCCACAGTTGTCTGCCTCTCATCCGCGATTGAGCCCGTGGTATTTGTCTGAGAATTATGCGATTTCCGGAGCAATTGGTAAAAAGAAGTACTACGCTCCTGTGCAGAGTCAGCAAGATTACCGTCAGGATGTTGTTTCCAATTTAAATTGGGCTAATGACCGTGTCTACGATAACTACTTTGAATCGGGCAGTATCACGCAAGGATTTGATAAATCTGGCTATTTTGACAGAAGTAAAAGTGAGTTGGGAGTTAAGAAAGATGTGAATGCACAACGCGTAAGCATGCGAACGATTGATATTTCAGAGCTTTCGACGGAATTCACTATTGAAACGGCTTTCTCGTGTCCGTCAGACATGAAACCATACATTGTAGATGTAAAAGAGGTTGATTTGGATGCGACATTCTCGCACATTACTGTTCCTAAATTGGATCGATCAGCATTCTTGATGGCGAATATTATCGGATGGCAAGATCTGGAGTTGATTCCAGGTCCAACGAATGTGTATTTCGGTGGAGTGTATGTAGGTGTTTCTCAAATCGATACGCGCAACGTTTCAGATACCTTGAGCTTATCTTTCGGTCGTGATGATAAAGTCACGGTTATGCGAAAACTGAAGAAGGAATTCAGTACAAAGCGCACAATGGGCAACTACAAGCGCGATTCTTACATGTACGAAGTAGCAATCAGAAATAACCGTTCAACTCCAATCGATATTGAGATCTTCGATCAGGTGCCAATCTCACAAAGCAATCAAATCACTGTTTCGGCGGATGAAATTTCTAATGGCGTTAAGAACGATGAAACTGGAGAAGTAAAATGGAGGTTGAAGGTTGATTCTGGTGGTGTTGTGAACAAGGAAATCGGCTATACAGTAAAGTATCCGAAGAATATGAGAATTGAAGTACAACGCTTCAGAACGGTATCGTGTCCTTCGTTTTAATACGAGTGAAAAAATAGGTTTCGTGGACAACAATTTTCTTAATACATTTGCGTTCTTACTCTTGTAAATGACTCGAATTACCTTTTTATTGATTTTGGCAAGTTTGACCTTTTCCTTTGATGGATACAGTCAGCGCTATTCTCGATCCGAACTTGGAGTGATGGTTGGTACTTCCTATTATATTGGAGATTTGAATCAATTCCGTCATTTTCGAGATGCAAAACTGGCAGGTGGATTGTTCTACCGATACAATGTCAATTCCCGAGTAGCGATTCGCGGAAATTTGAATTACTTGAGAGTAGAGGCGGATGATGCCGATGCTAATCTTGAACTTCTTCGTGAGCGTAATTTGAACTTCAAATCTACTATATGGGAATTGGGAAGCGGAGTCGAATTGAACTATTTCCCTTTTCAAATTGGACATGATCGCTTCAGAGGAACCGGGTATCTGTTTGCTGGATTATCAGCGTTTCGAATGAATCCAAAGACCGAGTACAACGGAGATGATGTAGCCTTGCAAGAATTGGGAACAGAAGGTCAGGGATCGTCACTTACTCAGAAGAGCAAATATGGTTTAATCCAAATTGCAGTTCCTTTTGGATTTGGAGGTCGTGTCTCACTTGGGGAATTCGCTTCGCTGGGAGTAGAGTTCGGCGTTAGAAAAACATTCACCGACTACCTTGATGATGTTGGAACAGGAACCTACGTTGATCCAGACGCACTCGCTGCAGAAAATGGTCCATTGGCGGCTGAGTTATCCAATCGTTCTGGAAATCGCTTCGGAAGAAGAGGAAACGACACGAATAAAGACTGGTTCTTCTTCACAGGAGCAACACTGACATTCAAGATCGGCAAGAAGCCAACTTGTCCGGGGAATCCTAGATAATTTGATTTTTTGATCGATTTTCTGATCGATTTTCCGATTCACTTCGTTTTTCGATTATCTGATCGTCCGAGGTTAGTGTGTTCTGCTTCGTTTATCGAACACCGTAGAAACAAGCGTCGAAGGTAATTTGATTTTCTGATTCACTTTGTTTTCTGATCGATTTTCTGATTCACTTCGTTTTCCGATTATCTGATTTTCCGAGAATTGTGTGTTGTGCTTCGTTTATCGGATACAAACCACGCAGCGAATCCAGCAATCTGATAATCCAGTAATCCAACACCGCCGAAGGCAGACGCGTAGCGAATCCAAAACCATTCACGGCATCAACAAAGCGACTCGGAAAATCGAACAATCAGACAGTCGGAAAATCGAAAAAAAACTACCTACACGTCCGCACCCTCTTTCCAAACGCCTTCGTTTCTCCAGCGGCCTCAGCTTTTCTGTACCACTTGCAGGCTTCATCCAATTCATTCATCTCCAAATAGCAATCGCCCAACCCCATCATAGCACGTGTGTATCTTGGAGAATAAACTAAACTCGTTTCGAATAGCTCAATCGCTTTTTTATACTTTTTATCCTGTGCATAAATTCCACCGAGATTATAATAACTCATCGCATAGCGTGGCTCAATTTTGATCGCTCTTTTGTACTCTTTAATGGCATCATCTACTTTATCAAGGTAACTATAAGAAACCGCTAGCGAAACAATGTACTCCACTCTGTCATCATCCAATTCTATCGCTTTCAAATAATCTTCAATTGCTCCTTGATGGTTATCCAATCGACGCTTTGCCTTGCCACGGTTGTAGTAAAAATAGGAAGAGTCAGGTGCAATTTTGACGAGGTCAGAATAAACAACAATGGCTTCTTCATCCTTGCCAGAACGCTCTAGTTCAAAGGCTTGATCGAGCATGTCTTCTACTTGAATTAATTTTGCACTCAATCGTGATTTACAATGATCGCGTAAGTATTGATGCGCCTCTCTAAGTCCCATTTTATCCGCAATCACCATGTCATCACAGGCCGCCTCATGATCCTTGATTGAATCTTTAGCAATCCCACGAAGAAAATAATAAACAGGATTTTCAGGATCTTTTTCTACAAGCGTTGAGAAATCCTTGATGGAGATATCAAATTGCTTCAAATCAGCGGCAATCTTGCCATGTTGTTCAGTAATGTCCTTGTGGAAATTTCCCAGATTCATGTACATTTCTAGTGTCGAAAGTGCCTGTTTTTTCTTTCCTTGAGCGAATTCAGAAATGGAAAGCTGTTTATACGCATCGTAGTCATTTGGAGCGATTGAAATGGCATTTTCATACATTTTTTTAGCATCAACGTATAATTTAAATATGTCCATCACGTTTGCTGTCATAATCATCGCGTTCACGTGTCTTGGATCTAATTCAAGCGCTTTGTTGCAGTTGTCAAGCACCGCTTCGTGATCTGCCAGATCATACAAAGGCCGACTGCGTTGATAGTAATATTCTGCAACATCGGGTCTCTTCTGAATGGCTAAGTTGCAATCTTCAATGGCTCCGAAGTCATCGAAAATCACATCGTCTTTAAACTTTGCTCGCTCAATGAGGTAACCTGGATCATTTCCAGATATTTCAACAGCGGAATTTAAGTCGTCTAAAGCCTCTCTAAGACGTCCCACCTCTGTAAATACGTCCGCCCTTGAGGTAAATGCTTTCGGATCTGTTGGTCGAGCTGCTATCATTCGATCAAGTACTTCAAAAGTCGCAACTTCATTATTTTGCCTTTGATAAACGTCCACCAAATTCATGTAAGGCTGAGTGTAAGTCGGGTCAATTCTGATAGCGCTTTCAAAATCTTTAATAGCCTTGTCAATTTTGCCCCAGTCCTGGTATAAAAAGCCGCGATTGTTGAGACCAATGGAAGGAAGTTTATCCAATTTGATTGCTGCATTGAAGTCGGTCAATGCCAATTCAAATTGTTTTTGTTTCTGATAAATCGAACCGCGATTAATGTAAGAAAGATCAAAATCTGGTTTTCTGGTAATGGCAACGGAATAGTCTTCAATTGCCTGTACTGTATCTCCGAAAAAAGCGTTCAAGATTCCTCGATTATAATAGGTTTCGGCAGAAGCCTTGCTTGTTTCAATTGTTAGATTCAATTCTTTGAGCTTCATTCGATTCAAAGCTGAGTCCTTCTTCACAGGAGAATCCTGAGAGAAACTCATAAAGCAAACTCCGATTAACACGACCACTATTGAAAGGCTCTTTTTCATGAGGGAAAGATATGGATTTCCTAGTTGTAACGGAAAACTGACGAATTGAGTATCTTTGCAGCAATAAATGTCAAGCACGAAAAAAAATATCCGTTTACTTTCACTCGAAGAGTTGAAGACTTCCCTGACGGAAATGGGGGAGAAGTCATTCCGAGCGAAGCAAATTCACGAGTGGTTGTGGCAAAAGAACGCCGCATCATTTGATGAGATGTCGAACCTTGGAAAAGCACTTCGTGAGCGATTGGGAGAGCACTTCTCTATCGAACGCATTGAGTTACAAGATCAACAAATCAGTTCGGATAAAACCATCAAATGTGCGTTCACGACGCATGATAACCGAGTTGTGGAAGGTGTGTTGATTCCGACTCGCACCCGCACTACAGCATGTATTTCTTCTCAGGTCGGGTGTAGCCTTGCATGCAAGTTTTGTGCAACAGGACGATTGAAACTCATGCGTAACCTAACTGCAGGTGAAATGGTGGATCAAGTGGCATACCTGAAAAATCAAGCTGAAACGAGATATGATACTCCGCTCACGAATATCGTGTACATGGGAATGGGAGAACCACTTCTCAATTACAAGGAAATGTTGAGATCTACAGAGTTGATCAGTTCACCTGAAGGTTTGGGAATGTCACCGAAGCGAATTACGGTATCAACGGCGGGAATTGCCAAGATGATCAAAAAGCTGGGAGATGATGAAGTGAAATTCAACCTGGCACTTTCTCTGCACGCTGCCAACGATGACAAGCGCGACAAAATCATGGAAATTAACGAGAGCAATAACCTCGAGGCACTCTCAGAAGCGTTGAAATACTTCCATGCACGAACAGGAACCCGCGTTACCTTCGAATACATCATCTTCAAAGATTTCAACGATGAGATTGATGACGCTCGAGATCTTGCCAACTTCGCAAAATGTGTCCCATGCAAGATCAATATCATTGAATACAATCCAATCGATGACGGTGAGTTCCAGCAAGCAGACATGAAAAAGGTCGATGATTTCGCAGCCTTCCTTGAGGCGAAAAACCTAATCGTAAACGTTCGACGAAGTCGTGGTAAAGACATCGATGCTGCGTGTGGTCAGCTCGCCAACAAGAACAAAGCGATTAAGAAGGAAGAGCGGGTGTTGAAGTAGATTGCTAGATTTTTGGACGCTTCGCACTGGATCATTAGATAAAAGTTGAGATACGTCTAATCCAACAATCCAACACCGCCGAAGGCAGCCGCGCAGCGAATCCAACAATCCAACAATCCAACAATCCAACACCGCCAAGAAAAAGCACTGCTTTTGAAAGTGAATAGAAGTTCACCTAACGCGCAGCGAATCCAACAATCCCTTGCAGTGAGCCTGTCGAACTGAACCAATCCAACAAT
>JBGCDF010000517.1:0-7598 GCA_045105095.1 Crocinitomicaceae bacterium
ACCTTTTCAACTATGAGAAAATATTGAATTTATGAGGTCGTTTATTCTATTTCTGGTTCTTTGTGTTAGTTGCACTGATCCATCAGCCGAAACTCTTTGTAAAGAAAGAGATGAAATGAACGATAAACTAATTTTTGGTGATATTACCTACTATGCCGGAAAAGTAGACGATTCACCAGTAGTTTTTTCGCTGAAAAATGACGATTGTTCAACTGCAGAATACATTGTTTCACCTTCCATAAACTCTGATGAGAATTATGCTTACGATCATTTCGCCAGCAAAGGTAGGCGCATTGCAGTGGAATACGTTTACAGTTCAGCAGGTACTGTTTCATCGGAAGAGTTCTTATTCAGCCTTGATGGAGGAGTTACTTGGGAGAGCATAAAATTAGAAGCACTCTGTAAGCTTTGTGAAGGAATTCAATCTATTGAATTTGAAAACGAAAAAACTATTCGAGTCAAAGTACACAACCTAGAAAGTCCATTTGAATTTATTTCTTACAACAATGGTTCGAGTTGGAATATCGTGAAGTAGCACCTCATCTCTAAAAAATGGAACATCGAATAAATAGGATATTCAAAGTATGGAAAACCAAAAAAAAATAGTACATCTTCTACTCTTTTCAGTTCTCCTGGTTGGTTGTACTAATGGACCGAAAAAAAAAGTCGATTCAAGTAAAGCTCCGAATCAACCGATAAGTGCAATAGAAATGTATGAAGGACATGTTGAGAATAGAGATGGAAAGCGAGTCTTTCTTGTTCGCTCCATTAACTCAGAAGATTCGCAAGTTGAAGAGTACTGTTCTATTCAAAAGGGTACTGCACAATTTACAGGTTGCATAAATCCATTTGGAGATACAATCAGTATTCATGAAATGATAGATTCTGCAAGTTTCAGCGTTGTGGGACTTAAAGAAGATGAAAAACAGAAAATTAGAAACCCTTATTTTTTTGATGGAAGAATGCATTGTTATTACTTCGACGATGTGAACTTCTTTGCCTATCTTGATCAAGATTCACCTGATTTCCTACTACTTGGCAAAAAAAGTGAAACTGAATTACTAGGTGGAAGCTTTGTCCGCGTAGCGGATCAAATTTTCGTTCAGGGAATTAAAATCGATTCCGCAGATGTTAATACATTCCATACCATGGAAGTTTTTTGGTCGGAGAAGACTGAATGGTCTCGAACTATCGGACTGGATAAAAACCACATTTACATTTCTGAGAAACCTCTAACCGAAGAACGATTTTATAAATTGATCACTCCTAATGATTCGCTTAGAAATATCTATTTCCCATGAAGAACTTCTACTCAAACTTTCTAAACCAGTTGATCAATCACTAAACCTCACTCAACATCAACTTATACCCCACCCCGCGCACGTTCACAATTTTCACATTATCATCGCCAGAGAACTTCTTACGTAATTTAGAGATGAAAACGTCTAAGGTACGACCTACATAATCCCCTTCATCTCCCCAAACGACCTTCAGAATCTTTTCGCGTTCTATCGTTTGATCCATTGAAGAATGAAGTAAGCTGAGTAAATCTGTTTCTTTGCTCGTCAGTTCAATGCTCTCCTTTTTGAAGATCAATTTCATATTGCGCTGATCGAATTGATACTTTCCGATATAGGTATGATCCGAGGCTTCTTTCTTACGATTTCTCACAATCAAGAAGTAAATTCCAGCAATAAACAGTAATCCGAGAATGATCAGAATAGTAAGAATCCCTTTGGAGCTACTCAGTTTCTCAGGAGCCACGCTTTCCTCTGCGTCCTTGCCTGAGCCTTTGAACGCAATCAAGTCGCCTCGATTATCTAAAAACGAAACTAATAGACTGTAATTCGCCTTCGGTTGAGGACGTGGACCACAAGGAATCATACTGTCTGTTGGTGCCACTTCAAAGCTGTAGACCACTTCGTTCAAATCGGTGTTTTCTACCTCCAATCGATAGTGATCATTTATTTCCGCTACGTAAAAAATACTATCTACGGAATTGATCAGTTTATCAGGAATAAAACCAAACGCCGATTCAAAATTGATTCTGAATTTTTTGTGTTCATATTTGATAGGCAGCACCCGTGAAGTACTATCATTAGATTGCAGCAACAGCTGATGACCAATCATACGAAGTGCCACTTTCACATGATCACTGCTTTCTTGAGCATGGCTTTGTACGGTCAAACCCATAGTGAAACACAAGCTGAGAAGTAAGATGTTAAGGCGATTTCTAGTCATACCGTAAAACTATTTGGAATCGAGGACAGTTCGAAGTGAATTGACGAGTATTTACATTAATTTACACTTGTTTATCAGCAATAAATGAGCGCTAAACAGGCAATCTTATCTCTCCTATTGCCTGATCAGCTTCTTCATCACAAAGGCATTGTTGTCTAGTTCAACAGTAACGAAATAAACTCCACTTGAACATGCAGCTACATTAACGAGCTCCTTTTTCGCATTTAATTCCCGTTCAATAATGATTCGACCGTTGATGTCAGTTACGACCAATTTCTTCATGAACAATGATGAAGAAACTGTAAATACTGAAGCCGCGGGGTTTGGATAAATGGATACTGCTTGCTCATAATTCAAGAGTTCATCATAACCCAAATCAGAAGTGGAATCCGCTTCAAAATGAAAAATACCTCCAAGATCTTGCCCGACAAACATGTTCAAATTTCCATCTGCATTAATGTCTTCCACAAAGAAAGAACTATACCCGCCTACTTGAATATTTAAGTAGTCTTCACTCACCAATTGAAATGAACTTCCTGTTGTAAGATTGCCATCTATTTCATCATAGTACGCCAGACTTCCTTTTAAATTCCCTACAAACAAACGTGTTCCGTCATTGACTCGTATGAAATGAGGCGCGGCATATCCATCGGAACCCGTTTCTGCAACATTTACATTCCCGAGATTCGTGTTCTTCAGTTCAAAAGCAGGATTGGTAAGAGTGCCCACATTTTCATAGTACTCAAGCAAGCCCGTTTTCATTCCAATAATTAAGTCGAGTAAGCCATCATTGTTCAAATCAAAGAGGACTGGATGACAACTTAAACCTGCCGCAATTGGTGTTCCTGTGTTGTCTGGATAACCGTTAACGGGCGCTCCCCAAGTAAGACCAGCTCCGACTGAAGTATTTTCTCGGTAGATTAAAGTTCCATCCGCTATTCCGAGAAGCATGTCCTGATCTCCATCATTGTCTAAATCACCAAACGTGGGAATCGTTCTAAGTCCATATGCATGACTCCCTAAATTGAAGTAATCGTAATCGATGTATTGATAACTCGGAGAGCTTGCCGTTCCGACATTTTTATAGAACGCAATGGTACTTTCTTTATCCAAAATTGGTTTATAGCGGTAAAAATTCGCGACTACTAAGTCCTTCAGGCTATCCCCATCCAAATCAACCAAAATGGGAACCGAGCCCGTTCCATGCTCAATCATTTCACTCTGTAAAAAATTCGTTGATGCAGGGATAAAATTAGGGTTGTCATTGGTTCCAATATTCTTGTAGAACGTGACACTTTTCTCGTTGAATGAAATATTGAGTGCATTGGGCGTTGCAATGAGGTCCTTTACCCCATCAAAATCTACATCCAGAAAGAAGGAAGCAGGAAAACGTTCAATTTTGATTGGAGTGGTCGTACTTCCTGGGAAATTGTATTCAACAGACGTCATTGGGGAATCTGTATTTACCGCCGTCCCGCCATTTAATAGCAGGGTTAAACTCGAATAAGAGGCATCTCCGATGAGTAAATCCATGACTCCAGAGTTGTCAAAATCCAGAACGAGCATAGACGACCCAACGTGTAAACCCGACTTCGATTCGTGACCTGCTACACCCTCCGGATTCGAGATATTTCCTCCAACACACGGAACATTTGGATCGTTTAACACAATACCATTATTGTTATCGTTCTCAGTGAATTTTCCCCAGCACTCGTTCTTGAGTTCAAAAATCATAGAATCAGGAATACCATATAGATCAATACTTTGGTTCTGGTGATATTCCACTCTACTTCCCCCAGCATTGAAGGTCAAAATATCGATGTCTCCGTCAAAATCTACATCAGCAATACCTGGAATGTCTCCTATGCTGACACCTAAAATTGACTCGACATTTGGAAACTCTGAGTACAAGATTGATTGGAATAGCTCCCATTGTAGGCCATTTGTTTGATCCCCGACATTTCGATAAATCCGAATACCTCCCAAATATGCCGTGAACAGGTCCTTTCTCCCATCATTATCGTAGTCAATTAACGTCGCTCGATAACGGAGTCCTTCTGGAAATTGAAGTCGTGCATTGTACACATAATTATAATACTTATCGCTTGTTCCTTCTTGTGTAAAGACACTAATCTGATCGTTGCTTCTGTCAAAAATGAACAGGTCAAGATCTCCATCAAAATCGTAATCGAAATCTGAAAACTGCGCATAGTTAAGTCCTCCAGCCCAAGGATTTAAAAGCGTATCTGCACCATGGATTACTGGGATACTCGCGTCGTAACTAAATCCGAATTGCGCAAAGTTGAGAAAAGGGCAAAGCACGAATGATATGAGCAAAAAATGGGCTATTCGATTCATGACGTAATTTTATGCTTGAATGAATTCTTATCAACGAATAAAGTTAGATGATCGAAGGGAGACTACACAACACAACGCGCACTTATTCTTATCGGATAGGCAAGGTTGAATGCAAGTAGGATTACTATTTGATCAAAATTGGGCAATTAATCTATTTGAGTAGCTCGCTACCTAAACGTACTTTAGGCTTGCCTACTCCGAGTTTAAACTTTTTACATTACAATTATGAAATTCTCAAAACACCTTTTTACGCTTCTTGTATGCTCATTGATAACGAATCTAAACTTTGCTCAGTGTGCTGCAGGAGAAGTTGAAGTGATCATTGAAGTCACTTCTGATGATTACGGATACGAAGGATATTGGGAACTTGTACCAACAGGAAACGCGTGTGGTACAGGAACAGTTGCATCGGGAGGAAATAACGCTGTTGGTTGCTCGGGTGCAGGGGTACAGACGCAAACACCTGGCGGATATGGGAACAATCAAGTTTTCACTGAAGGTCCTTGGTGTCTCGTTGAAGGAGCTTGTTTTGATATTCATTATAAGGATGATTGGGGAGATGGTGGATTTGAATTCACTGTTTTTGTGAATGGATTTGAGGTGGAAAATTTCCTTGGACCTACTGGCTTAAATGAAGTATTTACGTTCTGTGCCAGCGAGCCGCAACAATATGACTTGGCCGCATCATCGTCTAATTTGGTCACTTATGTCGCTTCAGGTGCTTTCGATTTATCAACGACATTTTACAATAATGGAACGGAGATCATTTCTTCTTACGATTTCAATTATTCTGTTGATGGTGGCGCGACTCAAACCTATAATGTGACGGGTTCTTCACTCGCGAATACGCAAGACGAAGCAATCGATCATTCCATTCCAATCAACCTAACGACAAATGGAAACTATACGATCAAAATGTGGGCGGATAATTTAAATGGAGGAAATTCTGATGGAAATACTGCCAACGATACACTTACCGCCTTTATTGAAGTTGGGCCTGGCACTCCAAACTTTATTGATCAATACATCAACGCGACTGTTTCTGTTGATTTGATCGCTGGTGCTTCTGACCAAGTAAACCAACCAACCGACCTCGATTTTCATCCTACTTTAACCAATAACGAATTGTGGGTATGTAACAAGAATACTGAAAATTCTGGAGGAAGTACAGTCACAATTTTCAATGCAGGCTTACCTAGTCAAACATCCGTTTACAAACAAGATGGGAATGCATGGCACTTCATGTCGCTTCCAACTGGAATCGCATTTAGCGAAAATGGAAACTGGGCAAACTCACCTGGTGTTTATGATGCGAATCACGACGGAGGAACTCCATTCACAGGTCCTTCACTATGGTCCAGCGACTTGACAGTTTATGCTGAACCTTCTGGAGGAAATGGAAGCCACTTAGACATGCTTCACTTAAGTCCAGAATGTCAGGGAATTTGTGCTGAAAAAGACAATGTATTTTGGGTATTCGATGGCTACAATGGAGATATTGTGCGCTACGATTTTGTGGAAGATCATGGACCTGGAGCTTCTTACCACGGTGATGCAACAGCGTATAGATATGGAGATGATGCGGTTGCAAAAGATCCATCCGATAACGTTGTGAGTCACATGATTTTGGATGGCGATAAAAAATGGTTGTACGCGGTTGATCATGGAAACCAACGCGTGATTAGAATTGACATTACAACTGGTTCTGATTCTGGTGTAACGCCATCATTCCCGATGTATGAGGCGATTGCTGATTATAAGGAATATACAGGATACACACAGGAATTGGTTGTGTCTGGATTGGATAAGCCAGCAGGAATTGATGTAATTGGAAACAGGATGATCGTGAGTGAGCATCAAACAGGAGAGATCATTATTTACGATATCTCTACAGTGCCGGCAGTAGAATTGGGAACAATTAGCACTGGATTCAATACCGTTCAAGGAATAAAAATTGGTCCTAACGGACGTATCTGGTTTGTTGATCAAAGCTCAAATGGGGTATACAAAATCAACTCTCCTGAACTTGGTTTATCTGAACTATCGATGGAATTGGAAATTTATCCGAATCCATCCGCGGGAAGTGTTAATGTGATTCTATCCTCTGAAATCAATGGCAACATTGAGGTGCGCGACTCTCAAGGGAAGTTAATGACGAAAACAGAAGTAACTGGTCAATCCACACACCTTGATCTAAATGTGGCAACTGGAACATACTTCGTTCAGTTGGTGACGGATGGATTTAATTCGGAAGTGAAAAGCATTGTCGTTCAGAATCAGAACAATTAATCAATCCTAGGCAAGCGCTTAATGGCTAATGCCACAGTTTGGCATGATATTGACGTATTTTGTCATTAAATACATGGTATGAAATCTATACTTACATCATTGACGCTCGTTTTGCTATTTTCTGGCTCCGTATTCTCACAAGGGCCAGCGAAAGGTATGACGATCTCGAAGCGCACGATTATCAGAGATAGTTTAGGGCAAGTAATCAAGTTATCTGATTGTACCGAAAAGCTAAAATCAACCGATTGGATTCTTCATCCTGAGAACAACGAACAGGGTAAATTGCTCCATTTACTATTAAAAAGAACGACAACGCAGGAAAAGGAACTGCTCTCTGATGAACGGGTTTCCGATGTCAGTTCAGAGCAATTCGATAAGATAAAGCGAGGAAGGTATATTCTCACGGCAAAAGATGGGTCTGAAACACGTATCCGACGAAGAGGCAATAAGCAAATTGAATGTACAAAGAATGAAGACGGTTCGAAGCAGAAAATCAAATACCGTATTGCCTGGTTAGACGATGCTTCATACATTCTGAAGCCTTGGAATAAAGTGACCGAGATGGCAAAAACTCCGCGATACAAAATTGTGGAAGTTACTGATGCATCGTACGCCGTGCGCGTTGTTAATGAGAATTCGTTAGGTCCAGTTATCCAGCTCACCAAACGGTGATCAACGTAAATAACCTTTCATAAAAAAGCCCCTCAGTT
>JBGCDF010000518.1:0-18287 GCA_045105095.1 Crocinitomicaceae bacterium
TTCATACCGATCAATTTCACTGGGAGTGCATCTAGGATAAATTCTTTTTCAATCTCAACAGCATCAAGGATGATTGTTTTGATTTCTTCTTTTGTCATTTTGTTGACAACGTACTTGTTGTAAAGCAAACATGCGAAATCACAGTGTAGTCCTTCATCACGAGAAATCAACTCATTAGAGAATGACAATCCTGGCATCAATCCACGTTTTTTCAACCAGAAGATTGAACAGAAAGAACCAGAGAAGAAAATTCCTTCAACCGCTGCGAATGCAACCAAACGCTCAGCGAAAGATCCTTCTTCGATCCAACGAAGCGCCCAATCAGCTTTCTTGCGCACACACTCCAATGTTTCAATTGCATTGAAAAGGTGATCTTTTTCTTTTGTGTCTTTGATATACGTATCGATCAACAAAGAATATGTTTCAGAGTGTACGTTTTCCATTGCGATTTGGAATCCGTAGAAGAATTTCGCCTCTGTATATTGAACCTCAGCCAAGAAGTTTTCAGCCAAATTTTCATTCACGATACCATCCGAAGCAGCGAAGAATGCCAAAACGTGTTTAACGAAGTGACGCTCATTATCATTCAACTTATTTTCCCAGTCAATGAGATCAGGTTGAAGATCAATTTCTTCTGCCGTCCAGAAGCTCGCTTCTGCTTTTTTGTAAAACGACCAGATGTCGTCGTGTTGGATTGGAAACAAAACAAAACGATTGTTGTTTTCTTCCAAAATTGGTTCTACTTGTGCCATTCTTTTCAAATTTTTAGCGTAACGAAGCCCTGTCAAAAAATGTTGATTTTTTGATTTTTTAACTCCGTAAAGCTTGATTTTTTCCTGCTTTTTTAACTGAAGATTGAGGTCAGCTATGTTTCGTTAAGCGGGACTACAAAAGTTGTCAAAAATCTGCCGTTAAGCAACTAAAAAAATCCACAATTTTTCAACTTATTAACATTGACGCACTGAAACCCTTTGAGATCAACCAATCACGTTTTATCAACAAAAGAATCAAAAGATATTCACAGACCTCAATTTGCACTTTGTCGATAAATTCAACTCATTCGTCTTAAAACCTTCAAATCCAACGGATACAGGGGCGTTCTTTAAAAATAGCGGAATTCCGAGGTCTTGTCAACCCAAAATTTTTCTTATTTTAAACAATGAATTGTTCATAGAATCAACACCTTTCCACTGAAAAAAAATGCGCTCAACTTCGTACTTCAAACGTAGCGGGATTCTTCACGATATTCGGCACTTAATTTTCCCTCAAAAATGCCTCTCTTGTGAGCAAGAATTAACGGGTGCGGAAAATACCATTTGTTCACTTTGCACGACCAATTTTACGGAAACAAATTTTCATTTGTCAGATGAGGCCACCATCATGGATAAAATCTTCTGGGGTAGGATTCCAATTCACAAAACATACGCTCTTTTCTTTTTTGAAAAGGAGAAAACGGCACAAAAGATCCTATTTCAATTGAAATACAAGAATAATCAAGCGGTTGGTCATTACTTCGGACGGGAAATTGCCAAACGAATCAAGCTGAACGACCAATTTCAAGATGTTGACGTGTTCATTCCTGTACCTCTTCATCCGAAGAAGGAGTTTATTCGAGGATACAATCAAAGTGAGGCGCTCGCAACAGGAATTGTTCAAGAATTCGATGCTCCGATGGACCTTAAGTCTTTGAAGCGGGTGCAGCATGGCAAATCTCAGACCTCTAAATCACGCATGGAACGCTGGACCTCCATTCAATCTACTTTTCGGATCAAAGAATCGATCAAAAAGTATAAACACATCGTTTTGGTCGATGATGTAATCACCACTGGGTCAACGATTGAAGTAATTGCTTCCGCGATTTTAGAAAAACATCCAGAAGTTAAGATCAGCGTGGTTACTTTGGCGATTACTTAGCATGGTCTTGTTCAAAATGCGTATTTTCAACTAATTACACGTAAGCATTATTCTGTCTCAACATGAAAAAGTTACCCCTATTTCTCTTTATCGGAGCCATCGGAATCGCTATTTATCTGGTAGTTTACTTGGATGGAGGAAACGTGAAAATCAAAACGGAGAAACGTCCAAAGACTGAAACAAGGAAAGTTGAAAAAGAACCGAAAGTTGCAAGATCTCGAAAGGTACACGAATTCGATAAAATTCAAGTAGATGGAATTTTTGAAGTTGTCGTAACCTATGGTTCTAAAGAGAAAGTAGAGATTGAGGCTCCAAACAAGACCCGAAAAGAGATCAAACTAAAAGTGCAATCAGGAACTTTGCTCGTTAAACTTGATAGAAGCACTCTTCGCTATGCGAAAGGATCCAAGATTCATGTTTACACGGAAAAACTGAATGATTTTGCACTTAGTGGAACGGCTTCTGTCAAATTGAATAACACGTTGAAGGACAGCTCATTCTCAATAAAAACCGCTGGTACAGCTTCTTTTACTGGAGAGCTTAACGTTGCAACAGCAGAAATTGAACTCGCTGGTGCTTCTTCTGTACAACTATTCGGAACGGCTACGGCAGCAAATCTTGATCTTTCTGGGGCCAGCAAGCTAGCAGGTGATGATTTCAATGTCCATAACCTCACTGTTGACATGAACGGTTTGAGTAAAGCGACTATCACTTGTTCTCAACGTTTAGAGGGCAATCTATCAGGGATTAGCAAGTTGAGTTACGCTGGTAGTCCAAATGTAAAAAACATGAAAATTTCTGGATCCGCTACCTCACAAAAGAAATAAACTAAGCGTAAGTTTGTCCCTCACAATCTGAAACAATTTTCAAACATGCAACAGCGCATTGCACACATCGCACTAGTAGTGAAAGATTACGATGAAGCCATCGAGTTCTACACTCAAAAACTGGACTTTACGCTTCTCGAAGACACAAAACTCGATGAAAAGAAAAGATGGGTAATGATTGCTCCTCCAGGTGCAAAGGAGTGCAGTCTATTGCTTGCCAAAGCCGCGAATGAACGACAAATCGAAAGTGTTGGGAATCAAACGGGCGGAAGAGTTGGTTTCTTTCTATTTACCGATGATTTTTGGAGAGATTATGACAAAATGATGGAAAGAGGGATCAATTTTGTCAGACAACCAAGCGAATTCGAATATGGAACTGTTGCCGTATTTGAAGATTTATATGGAAACCTCTGGGATTTCATTCAGCCCAATGAAAACAATAAGGGACTCATCCTGCCAATCAGCCGTTAAACATTGACCTTACCCTCGTTGTTTGGGTGTTTTTAACTCGAAATTATGTACATTCATTCAACTGAACATCCATTATTTCCAATGTCATGAAAAAAATTCCTGTAATTCTCGCCTTAGTTGCCGTAGCCGTTGTAGCATACTCGATGTCTAACTACACCGCATCCTCCAACTATACAACATCCTCAAAAACGATTACTGCATCCACAAACATTACTAAAGAAATCAGAAACGTATTCGATTTTGATAAGCTGGAAGTTCAAGGTGTATTTCAGGTGGACGTAAGCTATTCTTCAAAAGAGGAAGTGGAAATAGAAGCGCCAGATAATTTACATGAGTACATAGAATTGAACGTGAAATCGGGAACACTGAACATTGAGCTATCTAGAAACACGCAGATCAACTCAAGCTGTTCCATCAAAATACACATTAAGACTTCCAAATTAAATGGGTTTGAGCTTTCTGGAGCTTCCTCTGTAAAACTCAACAATACGCTGAAAGACAATAGTTTGTCTATCGAATCCTCAGGAGCAGCAAGTTTCAAAGGAGATGTTGACGTCAATGAAGCAGCAATCGAACTCGATGGAGCAGCTACAGTCAACTTATCTGGAAATGCAACGAATGCAAACTTAGAACTTTCAGGAGCCAGTCAGATAAATGATTACAGCTTCGAAGTGGATCATCTTGAAATCGAACTTTCAGGGGCGAGTTCTGCTAAAATCACGAGTTCAAAGGCAATAGTCGGAGATGTATCAGGCGCAAGTTCTTTGACTTACCGTGGAAATCCTTCTAAGAAAAACGTAAGTGTTTCGGGGGCTGCAACAATGAGTAAAAAATAGCTCAATAGTTCAAACGGTTTTACTTTACTTCATCTGCGATTTTTTTGAACTTTTTGATCAACTCATGAATTTCTTGTTCGTTGTGAGCGGCAAATCCAATTCGTATTGAGTTGTGTCCGATAGTACCGCTATCGTAGCGAGTCCAATCTCCCACTTCTAATTGGTGTTTTCTGGCTATTTCTCGCACGCTTTCCCAGGAATACTTCGGATTCAACTGAACCCACACGGCCATTCCTCCTTTCGGAACCTCAAACCGAAAGAATTCACTCAACTCATTCTTCAACAAGGTGCAAAACAGGTCTCGTCGTTCTTTGTAGATTTTCATAACTTTCCGAATGTGCCTATCCAAATCGCCTGATTTGATGAAATCGGCAAAGGTCAGCTCGAGCAATGCATCACCCTGCCTGTCCACAAAGCCCCGTAATTTCGATGCCTCATCAACAAAGGACTTTGAAGCAATTAAGTAACCGACTCGAAAGACTGGAGCGACGGTTTTGCAAACAGATCCTATGTAAATCACATTTCCATTCGTATCATGACTCGCCAAAGGAAGAATCGGAGCATGGTTGTAGTTAAAATCATAGTCATAATCATCTTCGATAACCGCAAAACCATATTGCCGTGAGAGGTTTAACAGATGAATCCTTCTTTTCGCAGAAAGTGTTACTGTTGTTGGGTGATGATGATGGGAGGTTACGTAAACGCCTTTAATCGGGCGTTTCTCGCATATCTCTTCTATCTCGCTAGTCACAATTCCAGCATCGTCTACCGAAACGCGTAGCAGATTCGCCTGCTGATATAAAAATGTAGCGTTTGCGGACCCGTAGCTTGTATTTCCGACAATCACCACATCATCTTCTTTCAATAAGAGCTGCGACGACAACCAGATTCCCATATGACTCCCACGTGTGATTAGCAGGTTTTCTTTGTGGATATTTAACCCCCGTGTGGCATTGAGGTAGTCGACTAAGACATCCCGCAAGGTATCATTTCCATAGGTGGACCCATAGGATAAATGCTTCCAAACATCTTTCTTACTCGTCACTCTTCGATAGGTTCTCGCTATTTCATCAATTGGAGTGAGTCGTCCGTCCGAAACCCCATCATCAATGTACATAAAGTCTTCCCTTCGAGTTTTGGGTTTCTCATATAGATGCTCATTCTTGTAAAAGGAAAACCCTGTGACATCAGCCTCTCCAGAAGAAATATTCTCTTCCCACTCTTGCTGTTGGAGCTTCGGTAAATTCCTGTTTACAAATGTTCCCTTTTGAGGCACGCTCTCTGCCCAACCTTGCAATAGAAGCTCCTCGTAACACGCCACAATTGTCTTTCTGTGGACTCCCAATTGCTCTGCGAGTGTTCTACTTCCCGGAAGCTTCGTTCCAGGCACTAATGCTTGCTGTTTGATGAGTTGAATTAACTGATTCGAGAGCTGCAAATACAACGCTTGATGACTCATTCTATCGAGTTGAATGCTGGTTTTATATGGAAACATCTGGACTATTTAAAATCTTTAATCTGGGCTATTATAATCGTCCATCAATGTACTATTTTTGGATTAGACAAAGGAAAAAAACGAGAATATGCTGGAAATCAGGCCAAGTTGTGAGCATTGTAACAAAGATCTTCCGAACACTTCCACAGAAGCAATGATCTGTTCATTCGAATGTACCTATTGCAGGGAATGCGCTATCGATTTATTTCAAAATGTGTGTCCAAGTTGCTTCGGGAATTTTATTCCTCGTCCAATCAGACCTAAAGAAGCAGTCTTGAAACACCCAGCCTCTAGGAAACGCATATTCAAACCAAAGAACCTTGAACACCTCCGAGTAACGACGGAGTTGTATGTGTCAATTCCACCTGAAAAAAGATAACACGATGCAAGAATATCGGAGATCCAAACTGAATAGAATCAAGCGCGGACAAAATCGCGCTACGTATGATGTTGAAAAAATCAATGAGATTTTAGATGCTGGTTTTATCGGATATGTAAGCTACATGTATGAGGGACAAGCTATATCTCTGCCCATGGCCTACGGAAGAAAAGACGATAAAATATACCTACACGGTTCGCAAGGGAACAGAATGCTTCTTGCACTAATTAAAGCTGAAAAGGCGAGCATGACGGTTATGCACCTCGACGCATTGGTCCTGGCTCGTTCGGGTCTGCATCACTCGGTAAATTATCGCTCAGCTACCCTCTTTGGATCTGTAAAAAAGATGGAGAATCCTTTGGATAAAACAGACGCATTGTTTTGCTTTATGGAACATATGATGAAAGGACGTTGGGATGATATTCGCCCGATGAGCGAGAAAGAACTTACCCGAACCATGGTTGTTGAAATGACGATTGAAACCGCCTCCGCAAAAATTAGAGATGTTGGCGTGGAGGACGAAGCAGACGATTATCATTTGGATATTTGGGCTGGATTGGTTCCATTAAAAATGGTTGCTGAATATCCTGTTCCTGATGGTGGTTTACCTCAGAAAATGGACATCCCCGAACATGTACTAAATTACTACGAGGAAAATAAATAATAAGTGAAAGAGGGATGAACACCATAACCATTAAACAAGCCACAGAAAGGGATTCCGAAACGATCGCACGTTTGGGAAGTACAACTTATGTCGAATCACATGGAAGTTTTATCGAGAACAAAAACGACTTGTCGCACTACATCGACTCCGCTTTTTCTCACGAAAAAACAACACAAGAACTGCACGATCGGCAAAACCTATTCTACCTGATTTTCACAGATGATTTGCCAATTGGGTATGCCAAATTGGTTCAAAATTCAACGCACGAATGTGTTTCATCTAACCAAGCCTGTAGACTTGAGCGAATCTATATCCTTGACAAATACATTCCTCTAAAAGTTGGAAAACAATTTCTCGCTTTCACTGAGGAGAAGGCGAAAAGCCTTGAATTCGATACACTATGGCTTTCTGTTTACGTTAAAAACCTACGCGCTATCAAATTCTATGAAAAGAATGATTTCAAAGATGTTGGCAGACTGAACTTTATTGTCAACGGAAAAGAATACGACAACATCATCTTTTCAAAACGATTATCACTGGATACGCACTAATCCTTCATCACCTTTTTGACAGAAACCGAGCCATTCGTTAATATCACCCTGCAGAAGTAAGCTCCACTTCGTAGAGTTGAAACATCAAGTGTAGATTGTGCCGTGTATATCAACACTCGTCCAGAAGCATCTAACAACTCGACATGGTCAATTGGCAGCTCAGAATTGACTGTCAACTTCGTTTCAAATGGGTTCGGATACACGTGAAGTTCGCTCTTTTCATTCATTTCCAGACTCGCAGAGGATTGGCAGAAGACTCTACTCTCCCCCGATGGAGTCTGGAAGTTCTGCAGCTCATTCCACAAGAAGTCTATTGCTTGCTGGTAGTTATTCGCAACTATCGGATCGATGATCGCAGGCACTTGATAAGACGATGGTGTCGGCTCTCCATACATCGCCATATAGGTCGTCATTGCTGCCAAAAAATAAATGGTAGGTCTTCCATGTGGAGCGTCATCTTCATAGAGTGTGTCAATCGCAATTTGATCAAACGGCGATTGAGAAAGCAAATTGCTAATTGCAGGACCGACAGGTATCATTCGCACGCAATGGTTCGGATGAGCTAGCATCAATGAATCGTGATACTCAATGAACCAATCGTGAAAATCGGAATTTAGGAAATTATTGTAGGCTTGCTATTCGCTTTGTGAAGGGGGAAAACCTTGAGAAAGAAACCCGCCCATATCTGGCCAGTTCTCATAAACGTATAAAGTCAACGAATCTTCTTCAGCATTTACCCAGTCAAAAATCTGATTGGTATAGTCCAGAGGAGATAACGTATCATTGTAGTAATCTACAGAAGGGCCTTGCCACTGAATGAAGTTTCCAGGAGTTATGAGAATATTGTCAAAATTCGGATATGAAAACGGGAAGTTGTCGGAATCCCATGCTGGAGCAGCATAATCGAATCCCCACTGTGCTATTGGAGGAAGGTTTGCATGCTGTGGAAGGAACCCATATTGTCCACTAACGGCGTAATTATACCCCGCTTCTTCTGCCAAAAAGTGAAACCAGTGCGGAACAGATGTCTCCTGACTGGGCGTAATGTTTACTTGAGCCTCATGGTTAATTAGGCTATGCCCAAAAATGAAGGTTTTTAGTGTGTCTTGAGAGAAGGTGTTTACGTGAATGCACACCGTAAGTAGTGCTAAAATGAATTTAGTATTCATACGAATAGAGTTTGAGTTGTTTAGTTGGATACTTAACGTAAAGCGGGATAAAATCGTTGGCCAAGGTTAGTCTTCGGAGCATTAGTTCTTTCTTTTCATTATACTTGTTTAGCGCGATTTCTGTTTTGGTGCTTCAACTGTAATTATGAAACGATCGTTATTTCTGCTGGTAACTCTGCTTTTTCTTTTTGGCTGCAACAAAGAAGAAACCCCCGATGTGTTTGATGTCATTTCGGGTCAATCTTTCGATAAAGGACTGAAAATAGATGGTCATGAATACGACAGTCTTATTATTGAAAATTGTTCTTTCACGAATAAGCCTTTACGCATTGGAAATGCACAAGGTGTGGTCATTAAAAACTGCACCTTCGAAAATATTGGTTTCGATGGGATTAAACTTGGGTTCATCGGAGAGGTTTCCAACATTGTAATAGAAGGATGTACGTTCAAAAACATCGGATACAACGGTATTGACAGCCACGAACGGGCATTGAATTGCACCATTAACAACTGTCATTTCGAAAACGTATCTCTCTCTGAAGTTGGAGCAGCGATGGGTCAACCTCATCACGGGATTTATTGGAAGGGAAAAAATGTTCTCATCACAGAAAACACATTCGTTCGAGGTGATCAACCCTTTGGAAATGCCATTAGTGTGCGAAGTTCTGGAGTTGTAAGTCGAAATAAAATCTACGGCGCTGCCAAAAACGGAATAATGTATTACGCCAATCACCCTGGTAGTGATTCCTTGATCATAGAAAACAATTTTATTTCTAATCCCGAATTCTATTCGATTATTATGGGGAGTGATGGAAACCTATCCAATCACAACGAAAATGTTATCATACGATTTAACTCAGCAGCTCAGTCAGAGAACGAATCAATTTATGTTTCTGAAGATTTCGAAAGCACGACGAATATTTCCATTTATGGGAATGCTTTAGTGAACTCTACCGGCAATTACCTAAAGACTTTCTTCACAATCAACGATATCTATTCCAACCTCACAAGCACAAGCGACATTGGCTTCATAGATCTGGAAGCGGGCGATTTACATATTACACCTTCATCCGCTGCCAATGGTTTTTGTGATGGACTATCGACCTTCCCTAGCACAGACCTTGACGGAGAAAGCAGAGTATCAACAAATTTAGACGCAGGAGCAGATGAAATCAATTAAACTTCTTCTTGCGAGCGTATGCTTATTCTTTTCAATAACTACGGATGCTCAGAATTCGTTGGAAAAAAAGTGGTCTGGTGAAACCTATTTGCTCGTCAGTGCATACCGACTCGGTTCTTATCAAAAGGAAAGGCCAACGTTTTTCATTGAGCAAAACATCAATTATCAATGGAATAAACGCTTTTCTTTTGGAGCAGGGACTGGCATTGACTTTTACCCGGCATTGCTCGGTTTTCCATTAAAGGTAGATGGAAGATATCACTTCAACGTCAAATCCACGCCTTTGAGTGTTGTTCAATCCTATGGACGATACATCCGACTATCAGATATATTCTTCAATTCCAACCGTTACGTTGGTGAGTTGAGGGTACACTTAAACCTGGGAAACACGACACTTCTGCCAAGGGTCGGATACAATTATCTCTGGGATCAATACGAAGGACGAAGTCTAAGTTTCTTTGTCGGCATTGGGATTGAATACTAACATTCATTTTGAGAAAATCACCTTGTTTGGTAGTGGAAAATCGGACAGAAAAGAAGTGATAAAAATGCTAAACGAAGGACAATTTAACGATGCGAAAACCATCATTGGTTTGCAATGGTTAATAAAAACGATTCGTGAAGCGCAAGTCTCGCCTATCTTTGGCTACTAAATCTGAAAACGAACGGAACAACATGGTGAAATATCTCATAGGATTTCTCTTTTTAGGAATCATTTATTCCTGCGCGACAAGAAGAAACGTGCAGAACGAAACGTCAAATTCAGGGAATTCTGATAAAACTAACGTACTTCTGATTATCGCAGATGATCTTGGCTCTGATGCTTTTTCTACCTACAACATTGGGAAGGAAAAACCCAACATGCCGAACATTGAAAAACTTGCAAATACGGGAGTTCGCTTCACTAATTGTTGGGCCTACCCGACATGCACTCCAACCCGTTCGAGCATCATCACAGGGAAACATTCCTTTCGGACGAATATGGTTCAGGTTGGGGATGAATTATCAACGAATGAAGTGAGCTTGCAGCGCTACATCAATGAAAATTCTCAGAAAGATTACAACTGTGCTGTGATTGGTAAATGGCACCTTTCTGAGTCCGCTGATCATCCTTCGCAAATGAAGGTTCCGTACTATAGCGGTTTACTTTCTGGTGGGGTGAAAGATTACAACTCTTGGAAACACACATTTGAGGGAAAAACAACACGCGTAAATGAATACATTACCAGCTATTTTACCGACAACGCTATCGAATGGATTAATGCGCAGAATGACGACAATCCATGGTTCTTATGGCTCGCGTACACAGCTCCGCACACACCTTTTCACCTCCCTCCAACTAACTTACATTCAGCGGATAACTTGAGTACGGATTCTTCCGCAATTTCCTCAAATCCACAACCGTACTTCTTCAGTATGATTGAAGCATTGGATACGGAAGTTGGTCGTTTACTAGACGCCATTCCAGACGATGAACTTGAAAATACTGTCATCATTTTCATTGGAGACAATGGAACACCCAATCAAGTGGTTCAGCGTTATGGGAAGCGTAAGGCCAAGGGTTCCATTTATCAAGGAGGAATCAATGTACCGTTAGTCATATCTGGAAAAAATGTCAAGCGTGTGAATGAAATTGAAGAAGCCTTGACCAACTCAACAGACTTATTTGCCACCATTGCTGAACTTACAGGAACCGGAACGTCTGAAATTAACGACAGCAAATCACTTGTTCCGCTGCTAACGAAAGACAAAGCTTCGCACAAAGACTATTTGTATTCGGAACTTGGAAAGAAAAATAAGAACGGAAAAGCTATTCGAAACGCAAGTCACAAGTACATCATTTACACAGATGGTTCTGAAGAATTATACGATTTGACAAATGACCCTTATGAACAAGAAAATCTGATCAGTAATGGTAGTGATCAAGATCAATTAAACGATTTGAAAAATGCTCTAAACGAATTGCTCGGATCTGCGAACTCAACTACTGGAACCACAGCGACAAGTACTTTTTCAGTGAGCAATGGAATTGCCTGCACCCAAGATTTGAGTTTGCAAAACACCGTTGCTATTTTTCCTCAAAATCAAATGAGAATTATTCAATCGAATGGGGTTCCAAACCATAGCATTGGGCCCTTCCCGAACAGTGGAAACCCGCATACGCTTTCCGCTCAAAACATCAACTATCAAGTTCAATTGAACCCAGTTAAGGCGAACAGTATGACATCACTGTATAGTGAGTCTGGTTTCGGGATCGGACGCCCAGATTATGAATTTGGTGTAGCCATCAATGGAATCAAACTAGATCCTTCTGCGGCAGAGGCTTTCACCAATCCGCAAACAAAAGAAAAGAACTTTGATTGGGTAAAAGAAGCACTGAGCGTTAACAATCGATTAGGAGACGACTGCAATAATGCACACGTTCAGCCCAATGGTGAATACCATTATCACGGAACACCTTGGGGAATTGTCAATGACGCGAACGGTGGTTCTATGTTTTTAACGGGTTGGGCAGCGGATGGGTTCCCGATTTATTACAAATGGGGACATCAAGATCCTATGGATGCGAACAGCTCACTCATTGAGTTGACTTCAAGCTACTCTCTTCGACAAGGGAGTCGCCCTGGAGATGGCAAAACAACTCCCGATGGAGCGTACGATGGAACCTATGTTCGCGACTACGTGTACATCACCGGCTCTGGAACGCTAGATGAAGCGAACGGCCGATTTGGCGTAACACCTGAATTTCCGCAGGGAACTTATTACTACGTAATAACGGATGAATTTCCTTCAGTTCCTCGCTTTTTCGTAGGGACACCAGACCCAAGTTTCAAGGTTGGTGGAGGCCATTCCCAAACGGGGGGAAATCCTTCTAATCCAGAAGGAGGATCTAATGAAGATGAATTACTCCGTCGATTTAACAAAATGGATGCAAATAAAGATGGGAAAATTGCCCGCTCCGAAGCGCGAGGACCATTGGGAGATCGCTTTGATCAAAAAGACACGAACGGCGACGGCTACCTCAGCAAAGAAGAATTTATGAAGAGGAGATGACTCTTGAAACAGAAGGTTTCAGCGATTTCGTTATGCTCTGAACACCTGGGTCGTGCAATACGGCGCTTGGTTCATTACGTCCATCTTCATCTTGCGCGCTGTTGGTGAGTTCAACTATGTGGGATTATTCAAACCAATTAAGGATACAGATTTTGCCAAGGCAGATTCCTCGATTTTTTCTCCTCTTTCTTTAGGTATAGGGATTGTTGGTCTTGTGATACAATTGCTGATGTAGCCAGCCACGCTATTCTCAAAAAAAGTTGAGAATTAGGGATACAACATCTTTTCAATTTTCGGTCGGAGAAAATCGGTGTACTTCTTCTGACCAGCTTCATTATAATGCGCACCAATATGTGAACCATCGTAGTCATCTAATGAAATTGTTTTCGGGTATGACCATTTCAACTCATTAAATACGTAGTGGTATTGTTTACGTGAGTTTACGCCACCTGAAATATCGACGGGTGACTCGATTGCGGTAAAAACGACCGGAGTAGTATTCTCTGCACAAAAATCGTCGATTGCCTTCAGGTGATTATACGAGAAAGGTGGCTCTTTGGGTGGAATGTAGCGTTTATCGCCCTGTCCTATCTCCCCTAATTTGATCTTCGCATATAAATAAATGCGCGTCAGGATGATACTGTGTGCAATTGTTCTCTCGAACCAATTTGATTCGTCACTTCGCAGCGAGTAGTAGGTATAATAGAAATCCTTTGCCTCTTCAAAATTCTTAAAGTATGTATTCGGTTTTCTCAGGTTGAAATACGGTTCTGAACTCATCCAGTGCCCTTCATCTACTGGATAGCAAACGGGGATAAATGGCTTGGGAGTTCGATCATAAGGCATGATGTCGTTTCCAAAATAAACGGGTACCACAATCAAGTCTGGTTCCAACATCGGTAGGTATTTTTTCACCACTAGTTCATAGTGTAGAGGGTCGGTTCCCCCTACCCCAAAATTTAGAACTTCATACTCTTCGGATTGGTTCAATAAATATGCAAATGACATCTCATAACTTCCGGGACAGCAGCCCGACGCGTAAGAGTCTCCCACAAGGAAAACCACCTTTTTTCCAGCCCTACGGAGAGAATCCATCGCACGTTTCGTATAGGGAACATCACTGAAAAACCCCTCCTCATTCATTACCTGATCCTCGTAGAAAAATTCTTTCGTTTTATGGTGGGTAATCCCCATTTCATCTGCGTAGAGGATTGGCAAATAACTCACTTCCCCAGGTTGATAATAGTGGTCATTTAATACTCCCGGTTTATATCCCAACAGACGCAACACAATTTCTGCGAGTATGAATAGGACCAAAAAAACTAACAACTGCGTTCTTCGTACTTTCTTTTTGCTTTTTGCAGAAGCCTTGGGGGAATCTGTACCGTTTTTGAGGAATTTTTTCTTAAACATGCATTGAAATTGTGTTACCAAAACTATTCATTTATTTTCTTAATAGCTGCTTTATCACTTTCTCCTGATATTTGTAACTTCATCACAAATACTTCCGATATGACAGAACAATCTATACCGTGTCCAAGTTGCGGCAATCAAATCTTATTCGACGTTCAACAGCTTTTAATGGGAGCTGCATTTACCTGTCCAAGTTGCGAGACAAAACTTAGTCTTGCTAATAATTCATCTAGAGAAACATTTGGAGATACCTTAGATCAGTTTGAAAAACTAAAGAAAAATGTGGAACCCAAAAAACCCAGTTAAATCCTTGGGTTGATTACTCGACTGAGGGAATAAACCTATAAATTACTATCTTCGAACCTACTCACGTTCAACTCATTCGATTAGATGAAACAGCTTATCAGTGCTTCATTCCTTACTTTACTTCTTCTGAACGTATCATTTTCTTTTGGTCAAAATTTTCTGAAAAAATCCAAGAAATACATTCACCCGTTTAGTGAAATTAACTCGGAAGTATTAACCAATCACATCGATAAAATTGCTGACAGTGCGCGCATAATTGGGTTGGGAGAAGTGAGTCATTACACCAGGGAATGCTATGAACTCAAGCAGCAGATTATTCACAAACTCATTGATAAAGGCTACGATGCGCTCGTTTTGGAAGTCGATTTTGGTCAGGCGCTACTGTGGAATGATTACGTAGTAAACGGCGTCGGAAACATCGATTCTATTATTGCACAATCAGGGTGGTTCACCTATCGAACGCAGGAATTCAAAGATCTTCTCATTTCCATTCGTGAGCATAACAAAACGGCAGACAAACCCTTCCAAGTGTACGGAATGGAAATGACGGCCATAAATTATAACCTAGAATGGCTCGCCGACTACCTGGATGGAACGGAAAACGCCGAAGATCTGATCGATCAATTGAACCAAGAGCGCAAAACTGTGGCGTTTCAGCAACATAGTCCTGACGAAGTTTTGTCGTATTGGACGTTGTTCTACGACTTGAAAAAATATCTCGATCAACACACAGAATTGCTCATAGAGCAGAAGGGGGATCGTTCGTATCAGATCGCCATGCAGATGACGGAAATCACACGACAATACGCCACCTACATTTCACAGGATGATTTTTTACTGAAAGTGGAATTCCGCGATCATTTCTCAACACGCAATGTCCTTTGGGCACTCGATTACCTCGCTGAAGATTCGCAAATTGTCATTTGGGCGCACAACGGTCATATTGCAAAGGAATCCGCACTTTTCTATTATGAAGTTCTGGGAAGTTATTTGAGTGACTGGTTTGGCGATCAGTACTACTCCATAGGATTTACCTTCAACGAAGGAGACTTTGGTGCCTTCGGCCTAGATGGATTCTCAAAATTCACCTTGCCTCCGGTGACGGAAAGTTCGATTACAAAGGATTTCGATGGATTCAACAGCAACTACTTGTTCTTTGATATCAGGAGAAACTTGAATCGAAAAAAGGCGCGAAACAAACCTCCATTTATCGCCAATGTTCCAATTCGAATGGATATTTCAGAGTCATATAATCGACCCGAAGGAGATAATCCTATGATGGAAATCGACCTTTCGCATTCGTATGACTGTTTGATTTACATTGACAGAACCAACTATCCGACTACCATTGAATGGGATAACTGAAACATTACCGATACCCACGTACGTCAATAAATGATTATTGATTCAGCACTCTCCCTCCCATTTTTCACCTTCAATACCATGCACCTTTTTCCGATAGTCGGTCCCCCACTGATAAAGTACACTCATCACGGATCGACACGTTTTTCCGTACTCGGTGATGCTATAACTCACTGTTACTGGACGGGTGTCCTCTACCGTTCTGGTAATTAGCAGATTATCTTCCAGAAATTTCAATTCTTTTGATAGCATCTTCGGTGTGATGCCTTCCACAATTCTCTCCAGCTCTTTAAAACCGCATTTTTCATAAAAATTTAACGCTGAGATTATTGGAATCTTCCATTTACCGCTGAACACCTCCAGTGCATCTCTAACGGGTACCATGTAATTACCAAAATGCTCTCTCATTGGAGCCTTTACGTCTTCCTTATTTTCTATGGTGCTATCCTTTTGCATACCGATATCTTTTGTATAGTCACTTTCAAAAATAAACTATTCACTCTATGTTTGTGCCATAAAACACAAATAAATGTAACATGAGAAAGACAAATTTGATTATTTATTGGATTGTAACAGGCTTGTTTTGTCTGTCTGCGGTAGCTGGCGCAATCACATACTTCGCAATGTATGACATGACCAGTGACATGTTTACAAGCCTTGGTGTTCCTACGGAAGTAATTTATCCATTGGCTATTGCAAAAATACTGGGAGTCATCGCAATCTGCTTTATCAAAAGCCCCTTACTTAAAACGCTTGCATATATCGGATTTGCATTGGATTTGGTCATGGCCATTATCTCCCACTTGAACGCTGGAGATGGAGGATTTTATGGACCAATTGTTCCGCTTCTACTGTTGATTACTTCCTATATCTTTTATCGAAGATTGAATAGCGTCGCTACGAAATAGAATCTCCAAATTCAACACTATAAACGAAACCTCATCCTGTTTGGCGGTAAAAAGCCAGGTTCGGTGAGGTTTTCTCAATTCCCTAAAGCTTATATTCGTGTTGATTATCACTTTGAGTGAAAAAAATTGAAAAAACTGTAATAAATCAAAGAAGTTGCCACTAACTAAAATAAAGCATCCGTGAGCAGCGATTTTTACATCAGTTCTATTCTACCCTACGCCGGTATCATTATCAAGATCTGCAGGGCATACAGCAATTCTCAAGAGGATTTTGAAGATTACTATCAAGAGGTATGCCTTCAAATCTGGAGAAGTAAGGATAACTTCAACAATACATCCAAATGGTCGACCTGGATTTATCGTTTATCCTTAAACGTTTGCATGACTTTGCGCAAGCAGGAGAACAGAAGAAGCGCACCCTTTACACAAACGGATTCACTACCTGAAATCGCGAATCAGGAGGTGCATTCATTTCAGGATGAAGAACTGAAACAATTGTATCGTGCGATTGTGCAACTCTCCGAACTAGATAGAGCAATCATTATTCTCTATTTAGAGGAAAAATCGTACATGGAAATTGCCGACATCATTGGGTCGAACACGAATAATGTGGGAGTTCGCATTACACGGATCAAAGTAAAACTCAAAGAATTAATCTCAAGAAATCATGAATAAATCAATTGAAAATATCTGGAAAGAAGGTTTTGCCAAAGAAGAATTGGCTATTCCTAAAATCAATGCCTTATACAATCAGAAGTCTATTGGAGTGGTAGATAAAATCATCAATCGGTTCAAGAAGGAACTGGTATTATTATTTCCTATTGCCGTGTTTATTTTTGTATTCAACATTTTACTGGACAACGACAATGCCGTTCTGTGGGGAGTGATTGGCGCCATACCATGCCTTTTCTGGTTTGTCCTCGGTAAAAGACAACTGAAATCCATTATGTACATTGACTACAAGGCGAATTCTTACGAATACCTCGTTTCCATTCGACAAAAACTGCACAACATCAAACGGTTCAATAAAAAACTTGCTATATCCAGCGTTCCGGTCACATTGTTTCCTATGATTGTGTACACATACTACAACCAAAGAGGGAAAACAATCGGTGAAATATTTGGCGTTGACGGCCTAGACTGGTCCACGGGATATATCTTCCTTATTTTGCCAATATTTACACTCATAGCAATGATAATCGGACATTTCCTTTTTGAGAGAATTGCTTCAAAACAGGTGTCAGGAATTGATTCCCTGATCCAAGAAATGGAAGAATTACGATCTTAGTTCGGTATTTACAGCGCTAGAAGATGCTTAACCGCTTCTTCTAGTTGCTTATCTCTTCCTTCAGCTACGGACTTGTAATCGTTCTTCACTTCAATGTCTGGCTCGAACTGATAATTCTCTTGCAGCTTACCGTCCAATCCCTGAACTCCCACTTGTGGTATTCCAAAGTAGATGTTTCTGTTGATTTGTGTTTCCCACCAAACGGCTGTCATCGTTCCTGGAACAGGCATTCCGATTGTTTTTCCAATTCCCAGCGCGCGATACGCAAAAGGGAATCCGTGGGCATCAGAGTAATTTCCTTCCCCGATAATCACTGCGGATGGTCGGTACCATTTAGTTAGTGGCTCGTTTCCAATCTTCTGACCCCTTGGTAAGAAAGTGGCATACATTTCTCCATCTAAGAAGGTTGCTAAATCGTCATGGAGCCAGCCTCCACCGTTGAAGCGCGTATCGACAATCAAGGCTTCTTT
>JBGCDF010000519.1:0-5248 GCA_045105095.1 Crocinitomicaceae bacterium
GTCGCTCATCTTCCACGAGGTGCGGAATATCATTTTCGAAATACACTGGGAATGGTTCTCCCCAATAGCGCTGGCGCGAGAATACTGCGTCTCTCAATCGGTAATTCGTTTTTCCTTTTCCGATTCCACGTGTTTCAATCTCATGAATCGCACGCTTGATGGCTTTTTTCACCGGAAGTCCTGTTAAGAAATCCGAATTGGCAATTTTACCTTCTTTATCTGTGTATGCTGCTTCTGAAATGTCTACACCATCGAAAATATTGATGATGTCAATCCCAAAATGCTGTGCGAAATCCCAATCGCGTTGGTCACCACATGGAACGGCCATCACAGCACCTGTTCCGTAGGAAGCAAGTACATAGTCACCAATCCAGATTTGCACTTTTTCACCTGAGAAAGGATGAATGGCATAGGCTCCTGTAAATTGACCAGAGATGTTTTTGACATCAGCCTGACGGTCGCGCTCGGATTTTAATGAAGCTTCTTTCTTGTATGCCTCGACAGCATCTTTGTACTCGTCTGTCGTGATTTCATTCACATACGGATGTTCAGGTGCCAAAACCATAAAGGACACACCAAAAATAGTATCAGGACGGGTAGTGAAAACTTCAATAGTTCGGGGTTCGGCTTCGCTCACCCCTCCTTTATTACCCGTTGACTGATTACGCTGACTGAGCGCAGTCGAAGTCGAGTCGAAGTCAACTTTGAAACTCACTGACGCTCCAACTGACTTTCCAATCCAGTTGCGCTGAATGTCCTTCATCGAATCTGTCCAATCTAGGCCGTCCAGACCTGTCAACAGGCGTTCTGCGTATGCCTTTATTCGCATTGACCATTGACGCATGAGTTTTTGTTCTACTGGATGATTTCCACGTTCAGATCGTCCATTTACTACTTCATCATTTGCGAGAACAGTACCCAGTTCAGGACACCAATTCACCCAAGAATCAGCTAAGAAGGCGATGCGGTATTCTTGTAGTCGTTCTTCCTTTTCTTTTGAAGAATAGGCTTTCCATTCAGCAGCGGAGAACGTCCCTTCGTAGTCGGTAGTTGCTTTGACATTTGCACTACCATTCGCTTCAAACTGCTGGATTAATTCAGAAATGTGAACGGCCTTGTTTTGCGTTTCGTCGTAATACGCATTGAACAATTGCTTAAAAATCCACTGTGTCCATTTGTAATATTCTGGTGACGAAGTTTGAACCTCTCGATCCCAGTCAAATGAAAACCCTATTTGATCCAGCTGATCGCGATAGCGCGCAACGTTCTGTTCTGTTGTACTGCGTGGGTGTTGTCCAGTTTGAATTGCGTATTGTTCCGCAGGCAATCCGAAAGAATCGTATCCCATTGGGTGAAGTACGTTAAACCCTTGCGCTCGTTTGTAACGCGCGAAAATGTCCGAGGCAATGTATCCGAGTGGATGTCCAACATGCAGTCCTGCACCCGAAGGGTAAGGGAACATGTCCAAGACATAGTATTTTGGTAAATCTGAATGATCTTCAGCTGCGAATGTTTTGTTTTCCGCCCAAAACTTTCTCCAGTTTGCCTCTATTTTTTGAAAATCGTACTCCATGATGGTGTCTAAAATGTGAAGGTGCAAAGATAGCGATTTGTGGCGATAACGCTGAGAAAGAAATTGTCGGATTCGCGTTATTCGGGTCGAAATATCGTATTTTTATCATGCGTGAAACGATTTCTTCTCCATAAGCCTTTTTCGAACTCCTCAAGAATTCTTAGAGTAGCATTAATTGCTGTACTCGGACTTTGGTCATTTGCGGTTTTCAGTCAAACGAGGGAGGCGCAATTAAGAAAATCATATCAAGCAGAGAAAGATCCGGGCAAAAAATTCATGCGAATGATGGCGTTGGGAGAGTACTACGCGGATCATGACATCTATCTCGCCGACTCATTACAGAAAGTAATTCTGAAGAAAAGTAGAAATTTTCCAGATTCAATTCGCTTTAACGCGCTGTTTTTCAGTGCGCGTGTCGCAAAAATTCAAGGTAACAACGAAGAATATTCCCGTAAAATTCTGGCTTGTCAACCCTTCTTGAACAAACTGAATTCTGACGAAGTTCGATTTAAAGTGTACCGTCATTTGGGGTATTATCACAGCAGTGTTTTGGAGACGGAGACGGCTTCTTTTTACCTGAAGATAGCCTTGAAAATTGCAAAACGGAACAGGAGCACCACGAAATTGGCAGAGTCAAATTCGTACATAGGGCTCAATTTCATGCACGAAAATGCGAAGGATTCGGCATTGTATTACGCGGGTCAAGGTATTCAGTATGCCAGAAGAACGGGAAACAAAGCGCTCTTGGCAGAATCATTCAATATTCAGGCAGAGATTTACGATTTCTTTGGTCAGGTCGAGCTGAGCGTAGCAAGGAACCTAATCAGCTTACAGCTCGTTGAGGAAATTCAGAACACCTATTTGATGGCGAAATTTTCGCGAGAAGTAGGGCGGTCCCAATCTGCCATCGAGAACCTCGTCGATGCTGAAGAATATTTTGAACAATCGTTGGGGTATGCAGAACGAATAAGGGATTATCGGCAGATGGCTCTCGCATTAACGAATTTGGCTCAGGTCCAGTTGAAGCGTAAACAATATGATCTGGCTACGAAAAACACCGAAAAATCCATTGAATACCTAACACAATTAAACGATGTCAATGGTCTAGGAGAAACCCACAACATATTGGGACTTATCCTCAGAGAGCAAAAAGAGTATGATCTGGCAGCTAGTAATTTTAACAAGGCTCTTATTTACTATGAATCAACAAGTAACCGAGAAAAAATTGCGGGAGTTTATCACAATGTAGGGACCGTTTTTCAAAAGCAGAAAAAATATTCGAATGCACTGAATTACCTGAATCGTTCGATAGAAATTCGTGAAAAATTTGGTTCGAAGAATCAGATTTACAATACGTATCGTGTCATTGCTGAGGTATACAAGTCGATCAATAATAAAGATAAATCGTTGATGTACCTGGATCTCTATTTAGATTATGTGGACAGCAACACTACGATTCAAGCGGCAACGAAAATTGCTGAGTTGAGTGAGTCATATCGATCAGAACAGCGTGAACGCATCATTACTTCTCAAGCCGATTCTATTGAGAGAGCGGAACAGCGACGTTATGTTACAGAAACGAAATTGGAGAATAGTGGTTTGAAAAATAACCTTCAGGCATATATCATTATTGCCTTCCTGATCATTATGGTTCTGGCGGGAGTAATCATTTTCTATCGATGGAATCAAACAAAAATTAAGCAGGAACGAAAGGAAGCGGAAATGTCCCAAACCTTGCTGCGGGCGCAGATGAACCCTCACTTTGTCTTTAACGCAATGTCGGTAATTCAAAGTTACATCTACGAGAATGATATTGAAAACTCTACAAAATTCTTGGTGAACTTCTCACGTTTGATGCGCTTGATACTTGAGAACTCTCCGAAGGAGTTCATTCCGATTCGAACGGAGGTAGAAATTTTGAATAAGTATTTAGAGACGCAAAAACTGCGATTTGAGGATCGTTTTCAGTTTTTTATTGAAACAGAAGATGATCTCGTCGATGAATTCGCCATCATTCCACCGATGATTACCCAGCCGTTCATCGAAAATTCGATTGAACACGGACAATTGCATACAATCGACGGCGGCTTTATTCGAATTCGTTTTGCGAAGGAAAAAGGAATGCTTAATATTACGATAGAAGACAACGGAATTGGAAGACACTCCTCCCGTCAGAATAAGAAGAGCTCTGCCCATAAAAGCATGGCGATGGAAATAACCCGAGAGCGTATTGACAATTTAAATTCGAAATACCGAACGGAAGGTTTCATGCACGTTGAAGACTACCAAGACCAAACCAAAACAGGGACACGCGTATTGATCGCGTTACCGTACAATGTTGAAACTACGCTACAAAACTAGAAAAGGATGAAGAAGGTACTTATTATCGATGATGAAAACAGGACGCGCGCGTTAATCGCTAAAATGATTGATTCGTTTGGGTTAGATGTTGAAGCAATTGCTGAAGGAGAAAATGTACAATCCGGTATTAAAGCGATTGAGAAACATGATCCAGACATTGTTTTCCTTGATATTCAAATGCCTGATGGAACGGGGTTCGATGTTATTCGGTCCATCGAAAACAAGAGTTTCGAAGTGATTTTCATTACAGCACATGAGGAGTTTGCTATTAAAGCAATTAAATTCAGTGCACTCGACTACTTGTTGAAGCCTGTGGATGCGGTAGAGTTGAAGGCAGCGTTGGAGAAAGCATTGGTCACTGTCGAAGGGAACGCCAAAGATTCCCGGCAATATGAAGCATTAAGTTCGAATATCCAAAAGAACGAAAAGCGCCGATTGGTATTGAAAACTCAGGAAAGCGTGCACGTTGTGGAATTGGAGCAAATCATACGTTGTGAGGCAGATAGAAACTATACTTCGTTCTTCTTACAGGATAATAAGAAGATCCTTGTTTCCAAAACACTGAAAGAATATGAAACGCTGTTGGCAGCACATAACTTCTTGCGCGTGCAGCAATCTCACTTAATTAACATCGATTATGTCGATCGTTACGACAAGAAAAATGGAGGTGCTGTTGTTATGAAAGATGGTTCAGAAGTGCCATTGTCTCCTGCAAAAAGGGAGGTGTTTTTCAAAAGATTAGAGAATCTTTAAAAGTTAAAATTCAGTCAAAATTGCCATTTGCTCACTCGATTCACTCGAATGTTCATCTGCTTCTGATAGTTCACTTTCTTATCTTATATTAGTACTAGAAATAAGGAGAGATGTCAGGCTATTTTCTTCTAGGTCGAAACTTTGAAATATAAATGATAGAATACTGCTTGGAGAGGCAGTTTCATTTTCTAGTTTGATAAAGAGTATAACAGTTCTTAATATCTATCATTTATTTCGAAGCGTGCGAAAGCAGAGCTCGAAGAAAATGCCTGATTTTTTTATTTCTTACTTAGTTAAGGTTTATTCTTCTTCGGAAGATGTTGTTGTTGAAAACTATTACTAATAAGAAAATTAACGTACTACTGCAAAAAGAGTTGATCGAAAGGTCGACTCTTTTTCATTTGGGGTAAACCGTAAAACAAGTATTCTCCGTTTTACGGATCAATTCATATTCTTTCGAGTCGGAAAAAGCTAAGTATTTATTCAATGCTGTATACATTCCATTCATGTTGTCGACTACAATAGACACAGAATCACGGATCAAGTTCAAAACTTTGGGAT
>JBGCDF010000520.1:0-14654 GCA_045105095.1 Crocinitomicaceae bacterium
ACGTACGGAGATACAGAAGTACTTGCTGCCTCAGTATCCGGAGGTCTTGGAGGTGCAAACAACGAAATGATTTTTGATGCCTTCGGTGATGCATTCGATCTGAATGCGACTCCAACTTTCCACGGAAACTTTGGTGAGTCGATTAATTCATCATTAGTTGATGCGCACAAGGATGCAGAGGTGTTAGTGAATTCGAATTATGAATTGGAATTTGTAGGAGACAAAATCATTGTGAAAACAACAACAGAGTTCTTCAAAGATTTGAGTGGAACAGATTTTTATCTCGCTCCGTATATCATTGTAGACGGTATCATTGCGAACCAGGCAGGTCACCCAGATGGTGCAAACACATCTCACAAGAAGTCATTGGTAGATGTTGCGAATCCTGTTGGATTTAATCCAGAAATTTTCGGATATGTTGTCGCAGGAGGAGAAATCCGCGAGGGATATCGAGTAAACCTTGAATTTGAGGCTGCTCGTTTGGCGTCATGGAATGATGCTGATATTTCTGTTGCCTTGGTTCTCACAACACGTGATGCAAATGGTGATCCAGTATTTGTGAATGCGTCCACGAAACACTGATAGATTAATCTCTAAGAACTTCCCGTAATGAAATATCTTTTGACACTAGGCGCATTAATCGCCTGCATGTTCGTATACGGACAACACATGCCAGACAACAAAAGTTTCGGTATAAAAGCGAGCTATAATTTTTCGTTTCCTAGCTTTAGTGCAACGCCAAATGCAAGCTTGAGTTCAACCACAAATCCTTCTTTTGGGGCTGGGTTTTACTTCCGATACGATTTTAATGATCGCTTTTCGTTCCAACCTGAATTACTGATTTCTTCACGATCGGGAACAGTGAATTATGCAACAGTAGCGGAACCAACAACTGCGATAACAGTGACAGAAACATCGTTGTCGAATTTATCTCAGGTAACAGCAGAATTGCCACTCTACTTCAAAATGCGATGGGAGTTGACAGCATTGCACAGAGGTCACTACAAGCCGAATAAAATGATCGGTGTAGTTGTAGGGCCGAGAGTGCTTTTCAATATGGCATCAAGCAGAGAAACCTACTCGAGCGAGGTAACACGATTGTACAATCAGGAAAGTTCTCTTTTCGTAAATGGTGATAAGACAAGCGCGTCGGATTACTATTCTACAGTTACGATGGGTATAAACGTTGGAGTAGATTTTGAGGTCTTGGATAGACTCGTATTATTTGCGAACTTCTATCGAGGATTTATCTCGATGAACAAATCGAGCCAAGGATTCACTTCGTTTGATAACAGAGTTGAGGTAGGAGCAGGGATAAAGCTCTATTAAGACTAGAACAATAGTTGTAAAAGCTAAACGATTCGGTTGTTAACCGGAGGTTTAGCTTTTTTTGTTTAGAGCGTTTTCATTCGTTAAAGTTGAAGACGGATCAAGGTCGAAACCTGTAGGGGAATTGTTGTACTCAGCTGATTGCTAAATGGTTTTCTCTTTTTTTGACCACAAAGCTCACAAGTCACTCCGTGACACACAAAGAAATTAACTCAACTTACTTGTTTTATCGATCCCAAAATCCTTTTCTAAATACTGAGGTCTCCCTTGTGCATCACGAAGTGATCTGTGTCTATTGTGGTCAATTATATACATGAACGTACACTGCTCTAAGTTCGCCGAAGATTTGCCAATTGTAACGCAAAAGTCTGGTTAGATAGAATTCTGGATTGAAACCTTTTCACACTCCACCGTTATAGACTTAAAAGCAACACCTATCTCCATGAAAAACCTCTTTATTTCACTGGTGTGCGCAATGTCACTTAGTACAGGTTATACCCAGCAGTATACCACCGCGATTGGAATTCGTGGTGACTGGTCTAACCTTGACATCGCGTATGCCGACTTCAATTTAAAACATTTTATGAATGGTACTTCCAATGCCATCGAAACGACCCTCGGTTTCGGCCGCCGCCATGTATGGGTACAAGGAATGTACATCCGTAATTACCCTATCTCTGGGGGTTTTGAATGGTATTGGGGAGCCGGTGGTGATATCGGTTATTGGAACCAGAATTATGCTTACCGCGAAGATGGAAAAGAAAACGCAGGTATCTGGACAGGTTTCGATGGGAATATTGGAATTGAATATACGTTTCCAGAATTTCCGGTAAACGTATCATTTGACGCTGGACCAACACTACGTATGTACCCGTATGTTGAAATTGGACCATTAGTCGGGTTTTCAATACGTTATGCTTTTCGCAAAAAATAGCGAGATTGTCTTCATAAAGTGATCAATTTCCGAAAAGCTCCTGTACTTTTGCAGTAACATTTTTCGTTAAGAGTATGAAAAGTTCAATTGCTCCCAATTCAACAGGATGGATTTCCAAGTACTTCGATCTAATCGATAAGGGAGAGCTATGGATTCACATTCGACAATTCGACGAAATTAACGACCGCAAGCACATTCACATGAAGTGTATGAGAAGTGGAATCGTATTTGGGTTACCGACGCGAGCAATCTTTGGCCATCGGCTGAACACCAAGAATTGGACTCCTGAAGAAAAATTGAAGGTATTGCTGTTTGAAGCGCTTCTCTTTGTTCATCTGAAGACAGGAGGTAAAGTTGACAAACACGAGTTTCTTGCGCGCTTGTTGCAATTCTATCGCGATCATAATGCGAAGTCGCTTTCACAAATACTTTTGTTCTTCAAAAAGGAAGACTCTCCTGAAGAGAAGATTGAAAAAATCCTTGCGAAGCGAGTAGATATCAAGTTCAATTTATTGGACAACAAATGGTGGGTGAACAGTCTTCAAAACACCTTTGTCTATTTGGATGTCATCTTGTTTTATGATCACTGCATGCACATTGCGGATAACGCACTTCATGAGTATAGTGAATTTGCCCAGGAAGCATTAACGGCCATTACTTTGGCGACTTATGCCGATGGAGAAATTTCCACAGTTGAGCGAGATTTGTTCAATGTATTTCTTGCCTCAGCCAACTTATCTGAAGAACTCAGAGAACAAGCTAAAGCACAATTCGAAAAGGGAGCTACCTTGGAAGATTTCAGTGAAAAAATCAAAGATCGTTGGCTGGTAAAACGCTACCTCACTGATATTTCCTTGTTGACGATGTTCTCCAATTATGAGATTGGTAGTGAAGAAATGGAGTACGCCGAAGAGCTGCGCGAGTTCATGGACATTCCAGAAGTCGAAATGGACGAGACCATTATGTTCATTGAGAGCTTCATCATTGCCAACCGCGATAAGTCCAAGGTGCTGGATGAATCAGCCTCTCTCGAAAAAGTATATGGAAGCTTTACCAATCGTTGGAAGAAGATTCTTACGCGCAACAAAGAGAAATTAGCGACCGAGCTTTCGGAAAGCAAGGAACTCGTGCATTTGATGAAGAAGTCAATGAGCGAGGATCTGACACCAGAAGAAAAGGAAAAGGTAAAGGTACAGCTCAAGGATATTCTCAAGTCCATGCCGGCATTTGCCGTATTTATGCTTCCCGGAGGGGCTGTTTTGTTGCCGATGATGACGAAAATTATCCCAGATCTTCTTCCTTCAGCCTTCAAGGACAATGAAATAGAGGAATAAACGTTAATTTACTGAAACAAAAACCGTTTGAATGAAACAGCTTTCACTTCTAATCGTCATGTTGATCGTGACATGTATTTCCTTCGCTCAAACTCTTTATGAGACTCCGCATGTAAAAGATGGACAAACGATGCAATTTGCGTTGTTGCCGAACTTCTACCTAGTTCCAGGAACTGATTATTTAGGTAAGGCAATGTTCTCGGAAGATAAAGAGATGGATCCATCGTTAATGGATTTGAAAGAATCGGATGTAGCGTTCATAGCCATATCGCACGAAAGCGCAAAAGATAATGCACTGCTCGAGTTTCAAGAAGAACTCATTGAGGAAATAGATGATTTTGGACCAGAATGCGAAACGATCGATCAACCCCATGTAGAACTGGTTAATGATCATTTGTGTTTAATGGCAGCAGTGAAAAATGTCAATTCGGGTAATGAACGAATGGATGCTTTTTACATCAATGCCTTAGAGTTTGGCGATAAGATCATCGTTTTCTATTATCTCTCCACATCTAAAGAAACCTCCAATTTAGCCTATGAGTCATTTAAGAAGATTGTTGCTTCAGGAGTCTTGATTGATACTGATAAGGAAGATATATTCTTACAGTCTGATGAGGAGATGTTGAAAGTCATGGAAGAGGCTGTTAAATTGACAGAAGAACCAGTTAAAGAAGAGCCTTCCAAGGACGAGGGCTCAGAGATGAAATGGGAATTGGAGGAAGAAATTGGCTACAAGAATGATTTGTTCGAGACGAAATTGAACTACATGGATATTTTGCCTGATGCAACCGAAGAATGGGATGAGCCAATTGATGAGAATGGACATCTTTTAGCTGAATTCACGTATAAGGAAGACCGAGGTTCTATTAAGATTTTTTCAGGAGGCCCAACCTCGAATTATCCTTCTGAAGAGGAAAAAGCGAACGCCATTGAGCGAGCTATGGATTGGGGTCAACCGATGACCTTAACGTTTAACTCGCAATTTTCGAATGAAGATCACTTCTTCAAATTGTACTCGATTTCTGGAGGTGCTACCATGACTTCCGTTTACACAACGATTGTCAATCGAGAGCTTGTGTTTTTTGTGGTTGATGGAGGTGCAAACCCTGTTGATGATTTCAAACCAGCCGTTCGCGAATTCATGTTGACGATGTGGGTGGATTACTTTGAGGAAGAGCCTGTCAACGAGAAATAACCTCATACGGAACCGACTCCAAATCCCAATCAATCACCATTCCTTTAGCAAGCTGATCTGCGATCTTCTTTCCGTACAAATCTTCGCATAAATACAACGAAGGCTCAAAAGACTTCGCCCCTCCAGCCGAGGTAATGAACTTTCCATCTCGAACGAAGTAGAGGTCTTCGCGGACTTCAAGGTGCGGATACATTTCTTTATACGCTTCAATATCTCCTGGGAAAGTAGTGGATACTCGGCCGTCTAGCAAGCCAGTTTTTGCGAGTACAAAAGCGCCATCGCAATGGGACATTACGTACGCAGCCGACATCCCAGTTTCACGAACGAATTGTATGAGTGTGCTGTCACTTAGGTCAGAATCTAAGTTGTGTTCCGCAGCGGGAATGACCAAAATATCAATGCGAGGAGTTGTTTCGGTGTAATCGAAGTCGGGAGTAATTTTGAGTCCTTCGAATGTGGTAATTGGTTCGGAAGTATTTGCGATAGTGAACACCGTCATCGGTTTAATCCCATCTCGAAACTTCGTATGGTGAAAGATGTCCATGGGAGCAGTGAGCTCAGTGTTGAAGGTTCCATCCATAATCAAAAAGGCGACATTGTACACCGAAGTATCATTGAATGAATCATCTTCTGATTTCAATTCAACAGTTTGCGTTTTTGTTACCACTTCAGTGCAACTGAAAAGGACGAGTATAGAAGCAAGAATGAGTGCGTATTTCATGATAGAATTTTTTCAATGATTCGACAATTCTCCACCACACTTAACTTCGTTTCTAGCAATTTTTTGCGCATCTCAAATCGAACGCCATTGAGTTCCTGATCAAGCGCTTTTGTGATTTCGTGCTTCCATTCGTAATGGTGTTGACAGACCGTACAATATCGATCTAAACCTGTTCCTCTCACCATGGTCGGGTTGACTAATACATGTCCAGAAGTTTGTAATGAGTTAATCAGTTTTAACTTGATTCCAGTAGATTGATTGGTGTACAACAAATGAACACGAGCGTTCGAGACCAGTTCGTTCATTTCAGAGTCATTTGGATTTGATTTCAATTCAAAAATCCCCTTTTCTGATAACTCAATGACTGACGGATCTGGGTCTTTTCCTGCCACAATAAACTGTGCTTCGAGAGAGTCAAAAATCTCACGACAAATCCATTTGACGGCTTCAATATTTTCACTCACAGAAAGGTTTCCATGAAACAATAAATACGGTTTCGTTGGATGAGCAACTAACTCTTTTTGATCAAAACAAGGCCATAAAAGGTGAATTTCAGTTGAATACTGCGAAAAATGAGTTAAATCTGCTTCTTTAATAGGAAGGAGAGCATCCGCATATTTCAAATTCGACTCGTAACGTTTGAGTCGTTGTGCCTCACTGGAGTAATACCATTTTCGCCAACCCGAAGTCTGTTCTGCTAACATAAAGTAATACTCGTGCTCGATGTTATGTGTTCGCACCAACTTCTTCCGATTTTCCAATTTCGGGTGCTTTAGAAAGTAGGTAGTGTGCAAGCCTTCAAAAAGGATGGGGGCATCATCTTTCAGTAAATTTTTGAGCAATTTTTTCGACCTTCTCGTTTGAACGATAAACGGCTTGAGACTGAACCAATCAATGAGGTTTTTCTTTCGACGGTAGTAAATGATCTTTTCGGCGAGAAGTTCTAATTCGACCTGTTGACCACGACCGTATTCATAACAATGAAGCGTGATTTTGAAACCTATTTCCTTGAGTGCTTTGATGCGATAAAACACGTCAATGGCCCCTCCATAATTGGCAGGATATGGCACATCAAAAGAGACGATATGTATTCTTTTTTCACTCAACTTTTGGATAGATTTCAGCCAGTACTTCCGTTTCTTTTTCCCAGTTCTCTGTCTTCGCGGCAAGGGCACAATTGGTTTTAAACTCATTCAATCTCGTTTGATCTTTTATGAGTTCAGTGAGTGTTTGCGCAAGTTGATCGACAGTAAATTCTTCTAGTACCACACCAATCTTATGTGTTCGAACGACATTGGCAACCTCCTTGATTTCTGTTGCAACGACGGCGGTATTGGTATGCATATAATCAAAAATCTTATTCGGTAAGGAAAGCTTATAGTTCAAACTATTGGGCTTGTCCAAGGTTAACCCGATATCGGCATGTGTGGTGTAATTCATCATTACGTTGTAGGGCTTTCTTCCAAAGAACAGTACTTTTTCGGAGAGCTCTTTTGTGTGATCAGCAACATATTGTTTCAGATTGGGAACGACATCCCCATCTCCCACAATCATCAGAACAGCTTCAACCTGTTTCATTGCTTCAACGGCTTCTTCACCTCCGCGTTCAACATTGATTCCTGCGCCCTGTAAAATGATCAACGGAACATTCTCAGGAATGCCTAATTCCGTTTTTGATTGAATTTCGTGACCCGTCCAAAGCGGTGAAATGTTTCGAACGATGCGGATGTTTTTGTCATACTTCTTTGAGTAAATGTCCGCAATAGAGCCGTTCACCGTGTACACATCTTTCAACTTAGGGAAAATCCACTCTTCAATTCTCAACCAAATCCGCTGAACGCTTGGTCGTGATGTGAGTTCAGGAACCTCTGTAAAGTATTCATGAGAATCATAGACGAGACGCGTTTTACGTTTGAGTCTTTTGGCCATGTAATTGGCGAGTAAAGTGTCTAAGTCGTTCGACACAAAAAGATCAGCCTTTCGAAATAAGAGGAAGAAGAACAAGCGCAGATTGAAGAAGGCGTAGAATTTGGCTCCTGTTTCAAACAGCAACTTCATTCGGTACGTTTTGTAGGCTCTTGGAGGTAGCTCAACGCTTGATTTTCGTTTTCGACCTACGAGCAGAACATCGTATCCTTGGCCCATCAAGAACGTACAAACTTTGTGCACACGTTGATCGGTGTACAGGTCATTGGTAACAGAAACGATTGCTCTTTGCGCCATTATCACAAAGTTAACAGAAGTTCTATCTGAATCTTAGATACTCAGGAGAATGTTGATTAGGAACAGTCCAATCGCGACTCCGCTTAACACAACGCCAACAATTGCACGTCGTTTCCCTTTTGGAGTATTGTAGGCAGCTCGTAGGGATTTAACGCCTAGAATCATACTTGCAATAACACTCACGAAGGAAAGTATTCCCATTGCAATGGCTGCTATAATAAAGACAGGTTCACCTCCACCGAATGCTGCAATAACCAAGACAATGAATCCCAGAATTCCGATAGCATAGAATAGTATTCCAAAGATCATGGAGAGCGTTCCATCTTTTTCAGCCTGAAGTGCTTCTTCTGTAATTATGTTTGCTTCTTCTCTGGAAACTCTCGTGCTATCTTCAACGGTGTTAGGAAAAGATTTGGATGTTTCTTCAAGTGATTGAACTCTTAGCTCCTGAGTTAATTCCTCACGGATGGATTCATCCTCTTCAGATGTGGAAGAAGAATTAGTAGTGCTTTCTAACGCTACTGCAGGCTCTTCAGAAAGATGTTCAATAAGCACTGTTTCCGACTTCTTTTTCAGAGATGGAATTTCACTGATTTCAACAACTTTTTGTTTTTTAGCTACTCTGGAAAATCGGATTTTTTGATGTCCGCAAGCAGTGAGTATTACTGTGATCAGAAGGAAAAAAATGAATCGCATAAGTTAGTCTGTTTTAACTTAACGGTGAAGTTAGGATTTTAGTTTAAGCATGCTCAATTTTTCTTAGCAGTGAAATACTGAATTTCTCATAGGTCGTTTCATTCTGCAGTTCCATTCAAGGTTGTCTTCATCTTTTCTTGATTTGAACGGCAAATTTATGATTTAAGATTCTCCCTGACAAGACTAGAATAAAACAGCTGTGTAGGTCTTACATGAATAAATTCTGAATCATTTCAATTCGTTCAGCAAGACCTGTTTCGAAGCCTTTCAAATGTTCATTTCTATTGGAAAGTTAGCATGCGTTTGTGCCCTTATTTATGTAAACGGACGTTCACCCTAATGGGTGAATTTATACCGAATCACCCATTAGTATGAGCCCTGAACGACCCCCATAATCTTTCTTTGCTATGTGATCAACGCCATTTATTGGATCGGGAAACTACCACTTCTTATGAGATTACACTGGCGGAATCCGAAAAGCCTAAACAGAGTAGGGAAATTGAATAAAACAATACATTATGGAGATTAACACTCAAACCATTGAAACAAAGAAAGTAGGGAATTCAAATGCGAAATCGTTTTTTTCACCTCGAGGACTTCAGTCAATTACCTTATTCGTCGGAAGTACAATTGACGCAATCGTGATTAACGGAGTTCGCCTTGGAGGTGATGGAGGTTCGCAGATCCAAAAGGACGACAAGGATTATACTTTTTTCTTTAAGGAAAACGAATACATTGTAAGATTGGCTATTCAACACGGTGATGGAATAGATAACATTGATTTTACAACAAATTTTGGACATTCTTTTTCAGGAGGAGGAAAAGGAGGTCACACTCTGACGACTTTTATCGGGGAAATAATTGCTTTTGGAGGGCAATACGGAGATAGACTGGATGTACTAACGGTTGCTGGAAATACTTCAGTGACTGTGCAGAAAGTCTAGTTTCATTGCTGAATAGACCATGCTTTGTGTGTGGTCTATTTTTTTGATTAGAGATTAACTATCTTCTTTCAATACGCTCGACGGGGCCTAATTCTTCCAATGAATAATAGAGAAAGCTAATAAGGTCTAAATATCCAAAACCGCGCTCAATCGATCTCGTGCATCTTCCAAATCCGTCACATCACTGTAAATAATGCGCAGTCGGTCGTTTTTCTCACTCAACTTCACTCCGTTCGGATGCTTCGAAACATAGTCCAACACCTTAGTGAATACTGGAGATTCGTAGTAAGGAGATTTCGGATTTGCCACGAAATAACCAATCATTTTTTCCGATTTCAGAATCAATCGTTCGATCCCGAGTTCTTGTGCCAGCCAGCGAAGTTTGAACGAGTACGCTAACTCCTCTACTTCTTCTGGGATAGGTCCAAAACGATCTGTCAGTTCCTTGAGGAATTCTTTCAGCTCTTCCTCGCTTTTCAGGTTGTCCATGTCCTGGTAGAGACTCAAACGCTCGGCTACATTATTCACGTAGGTGTCTGGGATACGGATTTCTAAATCAGTTTCGAGTGCACAATCACGCACGAACTGCGTCAGACTATCACTGTTTCGATCCGCAAACAAATCCTTGAATTCTGATTCACGTAATTCGTCAATGGCTTCGTTTAGAATCTTCTGATACATTTCGAACCCGATATCGGAAATGAATCCACTTTGCTCGCCTCCTAGTAGGTTTCCTGCTCCGCGAATGTCTAAATCTTTCATGGCAATGTTGAACCCTGAGCCTAAATCCGAGAACTGAACGAGCGCTTCCAATCGCTTTCGAGCTTCATTCGTTAACACGACGGAAGATGGTGCAATCAGATAACAGAAAGCCTTTTTATTCGATCGACCTACACGACCACGCAATTGGTGCAAATCACTAATTCCGAAGTTCTGTGCATTGTTGATGATGATTGTATTCGCATTGGAAATATCAATTCCCGACTCGATAATCGTCGTTGCCAGAAGCACATCGTATTCTCCTTCGATGAACCCGAGCATGATTTTCTCAAGCTGTTTTCCATCCATTTGACCATGACCAATTCCAACGCGGATTCCTGGACACAAACGCTGAAGCATGCCCGCAATCTCTTTGATGTTTTGCAAGCGATTGTGAACGAAAAAAACTTGTCCACCTCGACTTACTTCATAAGCCACCGCATCACGAATGGTTTCTTCATTGAATTGAACGATCTCTGTTAATACGGGCTGTCTGTTCGGCGGAGGCGTATTGATGATGCTTAAATCTCTTGCTCCCATCAATGAAAACTGAAGCGTTCGTGGAATAGGAGTTGCTGTGAGCGTTAAGGTATCGACCGTTGCGCGAAGGGTTTTTAGTTTGTCTTTGACCGAAACACCAAATTTTTGCTCTTCGTCGATGATCATCAAGCCCAAATCTTTGAACTTGACCCGCTTGGCGGCTATGGCATGTGTTCCAATCAGAATGTCGATTTTCCCTTCTTCCAATTTCTTGAGCGTCTCTGCGGTTTGCTTTGCTGATTTAAATCGATTGATGTAATCAACTGTACACGGCATTCCTTCCAAACGCTCCTTAAAACTTCGATAATGCTGCATCGAAAGAATTGTCGTTGGAACTAAAATGGCTACCTGCTTACTATCGGCAACGGCTTTGAAGGCTGCCCGAACGGCAATTTCCGTTTTTCCGAATCCAACATCTCCACAAATCAAACGATCCATTGGAGTAGAAGATTCCATGTCTTCTTTCACGGCAATGGTCGCCTTCAATTGGTCGGGCGTATCTTCATACATGAACGATGCTTCTAACTCATTCTGAAGGTAAGAATCAGGCGAGTAAGAAAACCCCGGTTGACTCTTTCGCTTTGCGTATAATTTGATGAGATCGAAGGCCAATTCCTTGATCTTTTTCTTCGTTTTCTTTTTGAGATTCGACCAGGTCGCCGATCCCAATTTGTTCATTTTGGGCGATCCGCCATCTTTGCCCGTGAACTTGGAAATTCGGTGCAAGGAGTGAATTCCTACGTAGAGAACATCGTTGTCTTTGTAGATTAAGCGAATAGCTTCCTGCGACTTTCCGTTTACGTCAATCGTTTCTAGGCCAGAGAATTTCCCGACTCCGTGATCGATGTGCGTAACGTAATCTCCTCGTTGTAAATTATACAATTCTTTGAGCGTCAAGGCCTGCTTTGCCTGCCGGAATCCTTCTTTTAATCGGAAGCGGTGATAGCGTTCAAAGATCTGGTGATCGGTGTAGCACACCAATTTTGTCGTCGGATCAATGAATCCTTCGTGCAAAGAGAAATGCATCGGTGTGAACTCGATGTCCTTTTCAATGTCTTTGAAAATTTGCTCCAGACGATCAATCTGCTTTGGTTGATTCGAGAAGATCAGATTGGTACATCCATTCTTTTTTCGTTGGATCAAATCTTGCGTCAGCAAATCAAAGTTCTTGTTGAAGCTTGGCTGAGGTTTAAAATCAAAATTGATCTTGTGCTCGCTTTCAAAATGAAGATCTGAACCAAACTCAATGATGGTCATGTCCACCACATTCTTCTTGAAATCTTCAGGATGATAAAACAGTTCTGAAGGAATCGTGTGATTTACTTCGGATTCCAGATTATCGAATACTTTGACCGCTTTTTTGTATTCTACTTCAAGTGCATTTAAGGCTTGTTCGTAGGAGGACACCCAAACCTTAGTGGTATTTCCAATGAAGTCGATGAAACTCACGTTCTCTTCCTTCATCAATCCACCTTGTACATTCGGAACGATGTGGAAGAATTTATGCTCTTTGATAGATAACTGCGTACTCGCATCAAAGGTTCGAACGCTTTCAACGTCATCACCGAAAAATTCGATTCGGAAAGGCTGGTCGTTGGAGTAAGAAAACACATCGACAATTCCACCACGAATGGAAAACTGCCCCGGTTCGTACACGAAATCAACACGTTCGAATTCTAGATCGAGCAATGTTTCATTGATGAAATCAATTGAATAGGATTTTCCAACTTCGAGTTTAAGCGTACTCTTCGTCAGGTTCTTTTCGGAAGGAATGCGTTCGAATAATGCCTTTGGATAGGTAACAACCCAGGTGTTTTTGGTTGTAGAGATTTTCTCCAACACTTCCGCCCGCGCAACAACATTGGCATTATCCGTTTTCTCCAATTCATACGGAACGCGATACGACGCAGGGTAGAAAAGAACCGTTGTCCCTTTTGGGTACAGGCCTTGCAAATCATTTAAGAAATAGGCAGCTTGTTCTTTGTCGTCGAGGATAAACAAATGATTTCCTGGTGACTGTTTTGCGACCTGCGAAGCACAAATTGAACGAGAAGATCCAACCAGTCCTTGCCAATGAATTTTTGTTCCAACCAATTGCAGCTCATTTGCCGTAGCATCGAGTTGAGGCAATTTAGAAAAGGCAGAGAGAAACTGATTGTGATCCATTATGTTACTCTGAGTTTTGAGTGGAGTCGCGATGCATTGAGCTCGTCGAAATGAACTCCGTTTATTTAAGGTAAGACATCACTTCTTCCATCATTTTCTTCGACCCGACGAAATAGGGCACGCGTTGGTGTAATTTCTCAGGTTTGATGGCCATGACACGTTCGAAACCTGTTGTTGCTAACCCTCCTGCTTGTTCAGCAATGAATGCAATTGGATTACATTCGTACAACAAGCGAAGTTTCCCAGCAGGATCAACTGTTGTCGCAGGGTAGATATAGATTCCTCCTTTGATCAAGTTTCGGTGAAAATCGGCGACTAACGAACCAATGTATCTTCCGGAATATGGACGATGTGCTCCTTCCTGAATGGTTTGACATTTTTCTTCAATGTATTCTTTAATTCCAGGATTGCAAATGTTTACGTTTCCTTCGTTCATTGCATAAAGGCGCCCTATTTCTGGCATTTTCATGTCTGGGTGCGATAAGCAGAATTCACCAATGTATGGGTCCAAGGTGAAACCGTTCACACCTCTTCCTGTTGTGTACACTAACATGGTTGATGAACCGTAAATCACGTATCCTGCTGCTACTTGCTCATCACCAGATTGTAACATGTCTTCGAGTGTTGCTGACTCACCAATTTTACTTGTTCTTCGGTAAATGGAGAAAATTGTTCCAATAGAAACGTTCACGTCAATGTTCGAAGAACCATCCAGCGGATCGAATAACACTACGTATTTTCCTTGCTTCGAAAACTCCGATTCAAAGGGCATGAAATCATCATTTTCCTCTGAGGCAATTCCGCAGACTTCACCTCCTGATCGGAACATTTGAATGAACTGATTGTCGGCAATCACGTCCAACTTTTGCTGTTCTTCACCCTGAACGTTTGTCGTTCCTTGTGCTCCTAAAAAGTTCTTGAGCAATCCGGCACGACGGACGTCTTTACTCACCACTTTCGAGGCAACTGCGATATCGCTCAATAAGCGTGAAAGCTCACCAGAAGCGAAAGGAAAGTCAGCCTGACGATCCATAATAAATTCGTGAAGTGTCGTTATTTTGGACATGTTTGAAGATTTTGGGCAAATATCGGGAAAATGAATTAGTTGAGGGGGAGGCTATGGTATAAATCAATTTTAATTGTTGAGTTTTTCATATCTTGTAGATAAATACCTAACGAAATGCGCATTCTTTGCTTGACATGTTTGATTCTTTTTATTGGGCTAGGCTCATGTAAGAAAGATAAATTAGAAGGTGACCGATCGGTTCTTGAAGGTAAATGGGAGTGGGTTTATTCGATTAGAACTAAAACTTTCTCAAATGGAGCCTCGAGTTTAGTTGATACGATTACACAGGAATCATCTCCCTCCACCTATGCATTGGAATTCTCGAACAAAGGGAGGTTTTATCTAATAGAAAATGAAGAAGTTAAAGAAGACTACAGAATTGTATTCGCTTTTTTCGAAAGTGAAGAACATTTATGCTCAGGAAGCACTTTCAATACTGAAAGATATACTTATACCCTATTCGGCGATAACGATGAAGAAAACAATCGGTTTCAAGGTTGTGTAAGCTCAGATTCGTTAACCTGTTTTTCAAAGAGTTTTCCTTTTGAAGGCTATTTAGGTACTAACTCAACCATCTACGAGAATTTCTTCAAAAAAGTCAACTAAAACAAAACCCCGACGATCAATTTGGTCTTCATTTCAATTTGGTAAAAGCGAATAGAAAAAAACAAAAACCCCGTCTTGACATTTATCGTCAGGACGGGGTTTACTATTTCTAAGTTGAAAATAAGTAGGGTGAGGTTCTCG
>JBGCDF010000521.1:0-3199 GCA_045105095.1 Crocinitomicaceae bacterium
GCATTTGATGGTAACTGGGAATCGATGACAAGTGATCTATTCTGGCAAGACGAATATGTAAGAACGATCAGTGTGGATATCCGCTACGTATTGTTCATCATTGATAAATTCGCTGGAGCAAGTCATCTATTGGATGAAATGAACTTGGTGAAGTAAACACGATAGTAGTTTTATAAAGCGGACATTTCAAAAATGAAGTGTCCGCTTTTTTGTTAGATGATTTCATTCATCCAAAGAGCAAAGGATAGTCTCTAAAATATCATCGATCATCGCAATAGTCATTTGTACATCCAGATTGTAATGATCTCTATTGCATTCAAGTCTATACTGCATCTCAAATAACTCTCGAAACAATCTCTTCGTTGCTTCATTTTTTCCATGTTCATGTGTTGTCTTCATCTTTTCTTGTTTTAGGCAGACAACATTTCGCATTCTTCATCCATGCAAGACCTGCGAAGCAGTTCATCCAGTCTTGTCAGGGTTGAAGAATGTGAGATAAATTCGCCGTGAATCATCAAGAAAAAATGAAGACAATCGCGAACTTAAAAAGCACATACGACGATTCAAATTGGATATTGATAAATAAGTCACTGCACAGTTAAACATACAGGAACACGAACTCTTGTCCTTGTCGACTTACAATCGTACTCACCTGCAATCCAATTGGTCATACCATAAAAAACATTCAGAATGGATTCATTCGTTTCAGGGAAATTCGTGCGTGATACATGAATCCCCGATAGACTCCCGTCCTTTTCTACAATAAATTGAACATAGGCGCGCACTCGAGTAGTATTACCCCACTGAATATCTGAAGACAAATTGATCTGCTCATTTACATATTTTGAAAGCGCAGGGCTTCCTCCTGCATAGTGAGCTTCCATTCCACAACCACATTCCCAAATAACAACAGGAAACACGTTTGAATCTTCATTAGAATCAACTTGAGGTGGGGTAAAGTCCTGAGCAAGAACTGTCAAACTCGAACAAATTAAGAGCAATAGTGTAAGGCGCATAACGTAAAATGCGCAAATATAATGCCGCTTTCATCCGGCCCAAGAGCTTAGCTTACAACTTGACAACCCTGATGGATCTGCTCGAGTTTCCGGAGTTAATCATAATCACATATACACCCTCTTCAAAATCAGTCATTGAGATAATGGCACTATTCGTATTCTTGAATGTTTTCGTTATTATTTCTTGCCCAGCCAGATTCGTGATCTTCACAGTGAAATATTCCAAGTAATTGTTGAAATCAATCGTAAGGTCATCAATAACAGGGTTTGGCACTGTGGTGATGGAACTCAGAGCTTGTTCTTCCAAACTATTCGATGAAATAGTCACCTGAGTACAAGTAGACGTATCCGTGCAATTCGCAGAAGAAATAATCACCGCGTAGTTTCCAGAAACTAACGGAGTATATGACTGACTTGTCGCTCCCACAATTGGAGTATTCGTAGAACAATTGATCCATTGGTAAGATCCGCTGGGATCAGATGAAGTAAGCGTTTCTCCAGATAAAGAAACTCCCGTGTCCACAGAATTTATTATCAGATTGATCGTAATCACGCTGTCGCAGCCCACAGCATTGGTTAGCGTATCGGTATAAACACCGTTCGCTGTGTACGTAGCATTTCCGCTTGGAGCCGTATAAGAATCACATGCTGTTTCAGTAATCGTCGATTCAGAGTCACCGATAGTTAAATCAATGACCAACACACTGTCACAACCGAGAACAGTCTGCAATGTATCATTGTAAACACCACTCATTGAATAAGTCGCATTTCCACTTGGAACAGTATACGAACCACACGCGTTTTCGGTGATGTTTACTTCATAAGTGGCTATTGTTAGGTTGATCGTAAGAATACTATCACATCCGTTCGTACTTGTTAATGTGTCAAGATATACGCCGTTCGTGGTGTAAGTCGCTCCTCCACTCGGAGTAGTGTAAGAAGCACAAACGCTTTCAGATATCGTCGTTTGATATTCCAGGTTCGTTAAGTTGATCGTGATTAGACTATCACAATTGTAAACGTTGACGAGGGTATCGTGATAAACACCCGGAGCGCTGTACATATTTCCTGCAGGCGACATGTAAACAGTACACGTACTTGTATCTATTGTGGATGTCGTCACCGAAGGTGTAACACCGAGCGCGTAGTTCGAAGTCGTGCCATTCAACGCCAAACCATTAAAGGTTCCATTGATGTTTCCTTTCCCATCAAATAAACTGGGAATACTGGTGTTGTTTCCATTGATAACACCTTCTGTAAATTCGTAGCACAGAAGTAAAGAAGGATCAGTTAAATCATGCGCACAGGTATTCGTATACAAGTTAGCCACTTGGTTCGGGTTCAAACTAGCACCCCACAAGGCAACATTATCCAGTTTTCCATCTAAATAAAAACTTGGATTGGAAAAAAAGGTTCTTCCTAGATCCAGCGCTTGTGTTGTGGAAGTGATCGTCCCATTCGCCGCTGTAGAACCTACATTCACACCGTCATGATACAAATTAATAGCTGATCCATCATACGTAAACACAAAATGGTTCCATTGATTCAAGTTTAAGCTAGTAAATACAATGTCAAAATTGCTCCCAACACTATTACGGAAACGTGCTTCTACATTCGTGGAACTCAATTGCAGCAGATAGAAATCCGCATTGGAGTTATTTCGAAATCCAGCAAAACCATCAAAATTCGGGAATCCAGCGGAGGTGTTTTCTGGGTACACCCAAAAGGACAGGGACATAGTCGAAGAACCTGCGATCAACGCGGAAGCATTTGGCACAGATACATAGTCGTTAATGTCATCGAATTTCATTCCACTTTGTGCGGAAAGATGTGCGGGAGTGATGAAGACAAAAAGGCCCACAATCAAACTCAAATTGTTCAATATCTTTTTCATTTTGAGACGTTTAAATAGTAGAGATCTAGTTAAACAAATATAAGAATTCACAATTTAAGGAACGTAGAGCAGTGACCTAGCCTACTCTCAAGACATTTCCGTAAAACAGTTCTTTACCAGTAGATGTTTTCATCCACAGTTCTTGAACAATTGGTTGTCGACGATGCAAATGCCTATTTGCCAAACCTTGTAAGAGTTCAAGTTTTACTTGAGGTGAGTACGTATTGACTACCAAAAAACCTTTTTGCCCAATCAAGGTTGAAGCGTTTTCCAATAGTTCTTCAATCTT
>JBGCDF010000522.1:0-3103 GCA_045105095.1 Crocinitomicaceae bacterium
AGCATGGTTCCCAACGCCCCGCAATACAAGGAATACTGCGAAACCCTGTTGAAATGCGTCGAAAACGGTGAGGTAAGCATGGAGCGACTAGAGGACGCTGTTAGAAGAATTCTTCGCGTAAAAATGGCTATTGGACTCTACGATAAAAGTTCGTACAAGGAAACAGATTATCCTAATTTCGCTAGCGAGGAATTCAAAAATGCGGCACTACAATCTGCACAGGAGTCAATCACATTATTAAAAAATGAAGACGGTATTCTCCCGTTAAAAAAATCGACGAAGGTGCTTGTTGCAGGACCTACAGGAAACGAGTTAACGTTCATCAATGGTGCATGGACTCATACATGGCAAGGAGTTGACAATTCATACAACACAAAAGGTTGTGAGACAATTTACACTGCCATTGCCAAGGAAGTGGGAGAGGAAAACTGTCAATATGCTCAAGGCGCCAATCTTTACTTACAAGATGGTTGGGAAGCATCAGTAATTGTTGACTCGAATGATTTCAATTCGAAAGCAGCCAATAGTGATGTTATTGTTCTGTGCGTTGGTGAACTTCCATCTACGGAAAAACCTGGAGACATCCGTTCACTTCGTTTATTGGAAGCTCAGATGGATTTGGCTAAGATGGCGTACCGTACAGGAAAGCCTGTAATTCTGGTACTGGTAGAGGCTAGACCAAGGGTTATTCATGATATCGTAGATGATGCCAGCGCTATTTTCCAGACGTATCTGCCTGGTGACTACGGCGGAACGGCCTTGGCTGACTTGATCTTTGGTGAAGCGAACCCAAGCGGAAAATTACCATACACCTATCCTAAGTATGACGGTGTCATTGAATACTATGATCGTCCGCGAAGTGTAGATCGATCTGGAAAAACGAACAAATTCGATTCTTTCGATCCTGAGTGGGAGTTTGGTTACGGACTGAGTTACACTGAATATAGCTACTCAAATTTCAGCATTGATAAATCGACCATGGCTAAAGCAGACTCTATTCAGGTTTCAGTTGATGTTACAAACACTGGGAATCGCGAAGGAAAAGAAGTGGTACAACTGTATATTTCAGACATGAAAGCGTCGATGGTTCCTGCTGGCAAACGGTTGCGTCGCTACGCTAAAATCAGCCTGAAACCGAACGAAACAAAAACGGTAAAATTCACGATTTACAGCGATGATTTGAAATTTTCTGACTCAAAAGGAAACTGGATAATTGAAAACGGGCAGTTCCAACTGGAAATAAATCGCGAAAACCTTAAATTTGAATTAAACTAGATCTCCATGTATAAGATTGATTTCAATAACTTTTTCTCCTACTCATTCTCCATTGATTGCGTCATTTTTGGTTTCAAGGATGGTCAGATCAATGTTTTATTAATCAAACGATCTATGGAGCCGTACATGAATCACTGGGCCATTCCTGGTGATCTGGTTTATCCTGATGAGGATTTGCAAGTTGCAGCTTCAAGAATTTTGACGGAGCTGACTAAGCTTAGCAACCTCGACTTACATCAGGCACAAACCTTCGGTAAACCTAACCGTCACCCTCAAGGACGTGTAATTACAACTGCCTATTTCGCATTGATTCGTATCGCCGAGTTTGAAATAGAGGCATCATCATTCGCAGAAGAAGTAAAATGGGTTCCCATTCATGAAGTTCCTGAACTGGCGTTTGACCACAATTTGATCTTGAATTCAACGTACAACTTACTTAAGAAGAAGCTCTCTTATGAGCCAATTTGCTTTGATTTACTTCCTGAGAAATTCACCTTAAATCAAATGCAACAATTGTTTGAATACGCGAATGATGCAGAAATGGATAAAGCAAATTTCAGAAAGAAAATCCGCCCTATTCCATTAATTGCACTTGGCGAAAAACAACAGAATGTAAAGCATCGTCCTGCAAAATTATTCTCATTCGACTCTGAAAAATACACCGAAATTGCTTCGGAAGATGGATATCAATTCAAGATCTAATTCATCTAGAAAATAGATATTGTATTTTTTACAATAATGTTGTATCTTGCCTACTAAATAATCAAGTACGAAATAGTTCTACCATGAAACAATTGATTACTCTGCAGTTCTCAAAAGCAATCACGGTTTTATCAATCGCGCTAATTTCCTTTGTCTCAGTTGCTCAGCAGGACCTCATTATCACTACTGAAGTTTGTACATCTGCGACTCAAGTTCGTTTGACAGGTCCTTGGTGGGGATGGGATCCGAATGCAGGTCCCGTAGCTTTCGATAATGGAAATGGAACGTGGACGTTCACCTTCGCACCAGCACCAATGGCCAACATGGAGTATTTACTCGTGGTGGATGGTGTACAGGAAAACTTGATTGCAGAGATGCAAAATGGAGGGACATGTGCTCCCATCACTGATTTCGCTACATACGCAAATCGTCACTGGTTAACTTCTGATCCCCTATCCATTTCGAACACGTATGGACAATGCGGATCTTGTTCTCAACAAACTGATTTATTGATTACAACGGAAATCTGCTCTTCGGCAACAGAAGTTCGTTTGACAGGTCCATGGTGGGGCTGGGATCCAAATGGAGGTCCTACGGCAGTTGATAACGGAAACGGAACATGGACATTTACAATATCTCCCGCACCAACCGGCGATATGGAATACTTACTTGTCGTAGATGGTGTTCAGGAAAACTTGATTGCAGAGATGCAAAATGGCGGCACCTGTGCGCCAATTACTGACTTGACTACGTATGCCAACCGACAGTGGTTAACTACTGACCCTCTATCTATCGATAACACCTTTGGACAATGTGGACCTTGTACTCCACCTGCAGATCTAAACATAACAGTAGACGTGTGCGGGAGTGCGTCAGAAGTTCGTATGACAGGCCCCTTCTGGAATTGGGATCCTGCCGGCGGACCTTTGGCAACGGATAATGGAGATGGAACATGGACGTTTACAATATCTCCTGAACCAACAAGCAGTATGGAATACCTAATCGTTGTTGACGGTGTTCAGGAAAACCTCATTCAAGACATGTTATTTGGAGGAACCTGCGCCCCTGTCACGGATTACTTTAGCTACGCTAACCGAATTTGGAATGTTGGTAATGGCAACGTTAC
>JBGCDF010000523.1:0-9885 GCA_045105095.1 Crocinitomicaceae bacterium
AATTCGGAACAGAGGGGTGAGGCTCTCGAACCCCGAAGTAAATTACAGTGCAGGTTGATATCATTATTTATTGTTTTAGAGTTGAGCGTGAGCGTGGAAGGGTATAGAAATGTTTTGCGTTCCTTCTACAGATTACATCAATTCCTCAGGAAAATAGCGTACTCTTTTGTAATTTAAACGCTCGACAAAAACAAAGCAGTGAAAGTAGATAAAGTTGAAAAATATCACCTGTTAAAGGATCAACCTACATCCCGACAGTTTGAGTTTTATGACTTAAAGACATATCTAGAAGGAAATTTAACGCATTCTTCCCGTCCCCATTCACATAGTTTTTATCAAATAATTTGGTTTAAGAGCAACAAAGGGAAACACTTCGTTGACTTTAATTCGTTTAATGTAGATAAGGATAGAATTTTCTTTATTTCAAAGAACCAAGTACATTATTTTGAGAATCACGTAGATTATGAAGGATACTTGATTCACTTCAATGAATCGTTCATTTTGTCGAATGAAACTGACATGAACTTTTTTATCAGTTATTCTATTTTCAATAATATCCAGGAACCGTATTTTCAAGTTCCTTCAGATTTATTAGAAGAGTTATCCTCCTACGTTGATCAACTCTCTCGCGAGTCAAAAAATAAAGGTGCTTTTGGTAATGATTCTGTTCTTTCAAACCTCTTGCGTTCTATATTGATTCTTGTCGAAAGGCAAAAAAGAAAAAAACGTGATGCCAATGTCGAACTGCGACAACAAAATGGTGCATACCTAAAATTTCAGGATATTCTAGAAAGAAACCATAGCAAAGGCTGGTCTGTTTCGGATTTTGCTCATGAACTTTCTATTTCGTCGAAGTCTTTAAACGCCCTCGTAAAAGGAGAAACAGGGAAGACAGTTTCTCAGGTAATTGTAGATCGAATAATTCTTGAGGCTAAACGTAAACTCACACATTCTCACGCTCAAATCAAACAGATTGGCTACGATTTAGGGTTTTCAGATCCGTACTACTTCAATAAGTATTTCAAAAAGCACGTGAAATGTTCTCCATCCGAATTTAGAAAATCAATTTCCTGATTTTACCAATGTTCGTCGTTTTTGTCCATTTCCAACAGGCGTAAGTGCCTCTAATTTTGTTGTGTACAAAAAACATACACCATGAAAAGTAAATTATCAACTGGACTGCTAACAGTATTAATAACAGTAGTATCACTCACCACTTTAACATCAACGAACATGAAAAAGAAAGAAACAAAAGCGTACTTGGAAATAACCTTGGATATTTCAGATGAAAACCGCGCAGCGGCAGCAGGAATTTATGAAAAGTATAAGCAACCATTTTTAAAGGAAATAGAAGGAGCCTATTCAAAAGAATTGCTAATCCGCACAGAAGATGTTCAAGTTTTACACGGCTTTGATAGTGAAGAATCGGCAAAAGACTACTTGAAATCAGAACTATTCCAGAAAGATGTTGTCCGTGAACTGAAACCTTATCTTCAAAGTGACCCTGAAATTAGAATTTACACCGTTTTTTAAGCCCATATAGAGCTTAAAAACTAATTACTATCACTTTACGAAGGATGTCTGTTAAAGCAATTAACAGGCATTCTTTCGTTGATATGAGAATTACAAAAAGAAAGTCTAATCCACTAACTCCAAATCAATACGACGACGTTTTGTAGAAACTTCGTAAATACGCACACGAACAGGATCCCCAAAATTGAAGGTTCTTCCCGTTTTCGCACCAACAATCATGTATTGATCAGAATCGAAAAAGAAGCGCTCTCCTGGTAGATCTTGCAAAGGAATCATTCCTTCACATTGATTTTCGTTCATTTTCACGAACATTCCGAATTCTGCAACACCAGAAACAACACCATCGAACTCTTGCCCGATTTTATCTGAAACGAAGAGCGTTTGGAAAAACTTCGTGCTTTCGCGCTCTGCTTCCACGGCTTTTCTCTCCATGCGAGAGATGCGTTTACAGATATCATCTAATTCATTGTTGTATTGATGCTTTTTCTTTGTGAGCGTTTCCTGGAGAATACGGTGCACGACTAAATCGGCATAACGACGAATAGGGGAGGTGAAGTGCGTGTAAAAATCAAAAGACAATCCGTAGTGACCAATGTTTTTGGTTTCGTAAACTGCTTTCGCCATGGAGCGAATGGCCATGGATTGAATTAAGGAGTATTCGTTTTTGTAGCGAATATCGTTCAACAACGCATTGATGTTTTTGGAAATCATGTCCGGATTATCCGTATTGATTTCATATCCAAATTTATCGATGAACATGTTGAACATCTCAATTTTCGCAGCGTCGGGTTTATCGTGACAGCGGTAAACAAAAGGTATTTTTTCTTCTCCTTTTTTGCGTTGCGAAACATGCATTGCCACCATTCGATTCGCTAGTAACATGAATTCCTCAATCAGTTTGTGTGCGTCTTTCGATCGCTTGATCATCAACGATTCTGGGTAGCCATCATCGTCCAATCGGAAGCGAACTTCTTCTGATTCGATGTTCATCGCACCTGAATTTAGACGCTTTTTTCGCAAAATTTTAGCGATTTTATCTAAAATAAGGACTTCATCCTTAAAATCTCCGTCAGCGCCTTCGATAATTTCCTGAGCTTGCTCGTAAGTAAATCGGCGATCAGAATGAATCACAGTTCGACCAAACCATTTATTGTACACCTTCCCATTTTCGTCGATTTCGACAACTGCTGAGAAACTGAATTTGTCTTCATGCGGACGTAAAGAACACGCTAAATTGGAAAGTTGCTCGGGCAACATCGGAACCACTCGATCGACTAAATAAACTGAGTTCGATCGTTTCAGTGCTTCTCGGTCCATGGCAGATCCTGGTCGCACGTAATGCGAAACATCCGCAATGTGAATTCCTACTTCAATGTTTCCATTTTCTAATCGTTCAAATGAAAGCGCATCATCGAAATCCTTCGCATCTTCTGGGTCGATGGTGAATGTGGTGATATTTCGAAAATCTCGTCGCTTCGCGACTTCTTTTTGGTCCAAGTCAATGGTTACGACTTCTGCTTCGGAAAGAACATCATTCTCAAATTTAAAATCCAATCCTTGGTTGACAAGAATGCTGATCATTTCATTGTCGTTCGAAGAATTATTTCCGAGTCGTTCGATCACTTCTCCGTATGGATTATCTGCAGATTTCGGCCATTTTGTAATACGTACTAAGGCCTTTTCACCGTCTTTGGCTTTTTTTAATTTTTCCTTTGGGATGAAAATGTCTGTCCCAACACGCGAATTATCAGGAACGAGGAATGCGTAATCTTTCGTCAGTTGAATTGTTCCCACGAATTGTGTTCGCTCTCGCTGAACTACTTCAATAATTCGTCCTTCCTTGCGCGATTTTCCGTGCTTGGTGATTTGCACTTTTACCGTATCTCCATCCAAACCTTGATTGGTTTGAGCAGGAGGGACAAAAATGTCGGAATCTTCTCCATCTACAACGACATAACCAGCTCCACGCTGAGTCATTTCCAGAGTACCTGTGTAAAAGTTTGTATTGCTGCTTAGACGATACATTCCATGACCTTCAGAAGTCAGAAACGCTTCGCGCTTGAGATCCTCAAGAATATTGAATACCAATTTACGCAGCGCTTTTTCTCTGACATCAATTAGGCTGCAAACTTGACGATGATTTAAGGTTGATTCGGGGTTTTCAGTAAAGACTTTCCGAATGACGTGTGAAAGGCTACGATTGAGCTTCCCATTCCGCTTTTTTTTAGACATATACTGCGAAAGTACTGTTAATTTGGAATATGTGCGTCTTTCAACCTTGTCGTAGTTGGAGATTAACCTTTAGTTAACAGCTTTCAACCGTTCACGTAAATCGGTTGTTTCGGACGTTTCATCTTCCAAATAAACCATGAGAGTATCAATTAAAGACCGTTGCGTAACCATTTCTTCTTCGATGTCTTTTTGCGTTTCTTCCAGCTCGAGTTCAATCGAACCTAAAATTTTGGTCAGGTACTCCTTTTCTTTTCGTTCTTCATTCCAATTATTGATAAACAAAGCAATCAAGATTCCTACGATTACAGGAATGATCTGCGTACCGATGGATTTTAGGAATTCGCTCATAGTTTAATTCGATTGGTTCATGCGGGGTTAATTTTCGTAGTCTCTTGTGTTCAATTTTTTATTCTTTTCGGAAGATCATTACTTAGGGAACAACTGATGGCTATGCCACGGTGCTATCCAAAATTGTTTTCTTGAAATTAAGATTTTTTTCCTTGGGAAAAGCGGCGCTGGGGCCTAAGTTGTGCTAGGTGTATTAATTTATTCTAACAGTCTGTTTTTCAAATCCATACTTTCGTGTAAGATTCTAATAACGTCAATTTCGTCTCTAGAAATTAATTGATAAAAGATTATATGTTTACCAGATTTCACCCCAAATAAATTTTTACTGATTCCGGTGTACACTGTGCCAAGGGTTGGGTTTTCTCCTATTTCTTTACAAGCAAACCTTATCAACGAGTAGTATTTATCAGCTTGATCCTCCGACCATTTTTCTAAAGTATAGGCCCAAATATTATTTAAGTCATCAATAGCTTTTTGGCGAAGTATAACTTTAGCCATTCTTACTGTTTTCAGCCTTTAATTTTTCAAGATTTGCGTCAAAATCGAAATTTTCAACTTTTGGGCTGTTTAAACCTTCTTGAATGGCATTTCTTAAAGCAATGGTTTTACTTTCTTCATTTTCTAAGAGTCGCAAACCTGCCCGGATAACCTCACTAACATTTTTGTAACGCCCTGTAGAAACTTGACTACTAACAAATTGATCAAAATAATTACCGAGTGAAATTGATGTGTTCTTCATTATCGATGAGTTTATTTGAATTTACCAAAAATTGGTAAAAAATGCAATTTACGAATAGTTTTAGTTCAATTTCCATTCATTATCTATAGGTTTCTGGCTCACGTAAAGTGGTTTTTTATTGTGTAGAATAACACATAATGTTCCCCGTCGACACCTTATGCACCACAAAAGCGTTCTTATCACAATTCATCTATATAACTGCGCAATTCCCACCAAACTAGTTTAAAATCATTCTATTTTACACAACCTACCCAAAGAGACATCGGTTATTCATAACTTTGTACAAAACCATTGAGATGAAAGAAAGAGTTGAAAAAGCGTTAAACGAACAAATTAAAAAAGAAGGTCAATCATCACAATTTTATTTGGCCATGGCTGCTTGGGCAGAAATTGAGGGCTTGGAAGGAATCTCAAACTTCATGTACAAGCAATCGGATGAAGAGCGTTTTCATATGTTGAAATTGATAAAGTTCGTAAACGAACGTGGAGGGAGAGCAATCATTCCTGGTTTTGAAACACCCCCAACGAATTTCAATTCTGTACTCAACGTGTTTGAAGAATTTTTAAATCACGAAATTCAAATCACAGAAAGCATCAACGACTTAGTGCATATCTGTTTGGAAGAAAAAGACTACCCAACACATAACTTCATGCAATGGTATCTTTCAGAGCAATTGGAAGAAGAAGCTTCAGCAAGAACGATTCTTGATAAAGTGAAATTGATCGGTGGTGATAAATCAGGTCTATACATGTTTGACCGTGACTTAGAGACGATTACGGTAACACCAGCCAACACGGTAAACCCAGGAGCTTAATCATCTAGTTTCATTCTAAGGCCCGTAGGGCTTAATAAGTCTAAGCTTTTTGGTATTTTAGGTTTCCCATTTCGAAATGAAAAGATACCTCATCTATATTGTTTGTGCCATTGCCTCGTTTTCGAGTAGTGCGCAGAAAGAATTCCGCTTTCGTAACTTCAACATTAATGACGGCCTTTCTCAAAGTTCTGTTAGTGCGATAGTTCAGGATGAAAACGGATCACTTTGGCTGGGTACACAAGATGGTCTGAACCGTTTTGATGGAAAAGAGTTCGAGGTATTCACATCTGATAAAACGGAAGGACTAGAGAGCTCCTACATCAAATGTGGCCTGCTCGACAATAAGGGAAACCTTTGGTTCGGAACAAATAACGGCCTCACTTTCTACGAGAAAAAAACAGAAACCTTTAAAACCTTCTTTGTTAGTAAAGGTGAAGCGATTCAGATAGAAGATCTTGCTTTAGGTGAAGGCGAAGATTTATGGGTAGCATCCAGTGAAAACGGTTTATACCGTTTCGATATGGAGTCATACGATTTCGAAAGCTTTAAGTCCAAGGTACCCTCCAGAAGAACAACGGATGTAGTAGTAAGCGAAGATGGGCAGGTGATCGTCGCATCAACGGGAGGGGCCATTCACTTTTACAATACTGAAAAAGAAAAAACGGTAGAATTGAGCGGTTATCAAACACCGTTTTCCGATGTCAATCATTTGGTATTACAAGGGAAGAAAGAAGTGTTGGTGGCCACAGATAGAGGCGTGTTCTCAGTAGACCTTTCCCGAAAGTCGATAAAAGAAAAGTTCCCGAACCTTGAAAGAAAAGTAGGGAAGGTGGCCGTAGCGGATGTGTACAATTACCAAAATTTCGGATGGGTTGTTGGAACGAAGAATCAGGGAATCTACGTAGTTTATGACAATGGCGAAATTCACCAGAGTACGGAAGATATTTTCCAAAAAACATCGCTCCTTAACAATTCGATTAGCTCAATTTTTCGCGATAATTCAGGCTTCCTGTGGATAGCTTCTCAACGTGGACTGTCAGTATTTGACCCAGCCAGTAATGAAATTATAGGCGTTGGGGCAAGTGGGAATGAAGAGAGTGGAATTCCTACTCCGAGTGTTTGGAGCTTTGAGGAGAGTGCATCAGGAAAATACATTTACATCGGAACAGACAATGGAGTATCTCGCTATAAAAAGTCCACGGGGAGGTTTCGTCAATTTTATAGAAAACAGTTCGAGGGGCAATTTACAAACGAGATTTCCGTGATGAGCATTGCAGAGGTGGATGAAAACCTCCTGCTTGTTGCCTGCACCGACGGAGTATTTGAACTTAGAATCGATGGAGATAGCTATTCGTACCAGAAAATAAAGTATTCGAGTGAGGAAGTAGCACAAGATCATCAGCGCTCATATTCTATCGAACAATTGGAAGGTTCTACCTACCTCGTTGCAACAAAGGGTGGCGCAATTACCTACGATATTACATCAAGGACGATGCACGTATTTGAGCACGATGCCCGAAATGCAAGAAGCACAATAGCCAAAGGAATTTGTCGACTGGCGTACAAAGATCCAACAGGACAAGTTTGGCTTTCAACAAGCACTGGCGGACTGAATGTGATGGAGAAGAAGGACGATGCATGGATTATTCGTCCTTACGAGTACAACACAAACCTGAAGGAAGCATCGAACGAATACATTACATCAATTTACAAAGCTGAGGATGGAGAGTTTTGGTTTGGAACCCTTGGTTCTGGACTATTGAGATGGAACCCAAGAACGAAAAAGACGAGCATTTTCACTCAGGAAGATGGACTTCCTAATGATGTGATTTACGGAGTACTTCGCGATGAGAAAGGGAACTTTTGGATGAGTACGAACAAGGGCTTGTGCCAGTTTAATCCAAAAACCAAAACGGCTAGAGTGTTCACGGAAATTCATGGATTGATGAGCAACGAGTGCAACTTAGGTGCGTACTTAATGTCGTCAACTGGAACAATGTACTTCGGAGGCATTTTTGGATATAATTTCTTTGATCCAGAGGACTTATCTAAGCCTGGACGAAGGGTTGGAGTGGTTTTCACCAAGTTCAAACTAGAAAATGATTGGTTAAAACCGGAACCGAACTCAATTCTTCAGAACCCCATTTCAGAGATGAAAGAGATTTTGCTCTCTTATCAGAAAAGAAGCTTTACACTCCGCTTTCAGCCGACAGATTTAAGTCATCCTGAATTGGTGAATTACAAATACATCCTCGAAGGATCTGACGGAGGAGAAGTGTTGATAGGAACCACGAATGAAATTCACTTTAATGCCTTGGCACCAGGAGAATATATTCTGAAAGTGTATGCTCGCTTGGGAGATGGTCAATGGAGTGAGTACCCAGCAACACTTCCGATAAAGGTGGCAGCACCATTTTGGCAACGCTTGTGGTTTTGGATAGTTTTAGCTGTGCTTGCTGCAATTTTGATCCGATGGTTTGTTCGAAGAAGAATCGATTCGGCTAGACGAGAGCAGGTGAGGTTGGAGATGAAAATTCGCGATCGAACGCGTGAAATTCAGGAGCAAAACGTAAAAATTGATCAGCAGAGACAAAAAATTGAAGAGGAAAAGAACAAGGTAGTTCGTCAACAAAAACTACTTCAAGCCGAGAAAGATAAGACGGATAAGCTCTTGAAGAACGTTATTCCGGCTTCCACAGTGGAAGAGTTGAAAAAGCGAGGTAAGGCACGTGCACGAGCTTACAAAAAGGTATCCGTATTATTTACCGACTTCGTTGGTTTCAGTAAGATTTCGGAACGGATGAAGCCTACAGAGCTAGTGAAAAAACTCGATGTCTACTTCACAGAGTTCGATGAAATTATTGTCAGGAATAACCTGGAGAAAATCAAAACGATTGGTGACGCATACATGTGTGCTGGAGGAGTACCTGTGCGAAATAACACCAACCCCATTGATACGTGTTTGGCGGCATTGGAGATTCAACACTACATGGAGAAACTCAAAAACGATGCAATTGCCAATGGAAAAGAGTATTGGGAGCTTCGTTTAGGAATCAACACAGGAGAGGTAACAGCAGGAATTATCGGTAGTGAACGTTTGGCGTATGATATTTGGGGGTCTACAGTGAATCAGGCGCAACGAATGGAAATGCTGGGAGAACAAGGTAAAATTACCATTTCTGGTGCGACCTTCAACCTTATTGAACCTTACTTTGAGTGTACCTTCCGTGGTAAGGCACAGTCGAAGAGTAGAGGGCTCATCGACATGTACACCGTCGAGCGAATTAAACCTGAACTTTCGATGAAAGGCGAGGGCTTAAAACCAAACAACAGGTTTAAGCAAATTGTCAACCTGCACCTGTACAGTTCGATCAATTATTATAAAGCTGAGCGCCACATTATGCAGTTGCTCGAAAAACGCCTTTCGAAGAACTTGCATTACCACAGTATTGCACACACAAAGGATGTAGTAACTGCCGTGGAGCGTATCGCACTATTAGAAGGTGTAACCGACGAAGGCTTATTCCTATTGAAATCCGCAGCGACATATCACGATGCTGGTTTCATCGAACAATACGACAAAAACGAACCCATCGGTGTGCGCTTAGCGGGAGAGATTCTACCAAAATATGGTTACACGGAGACGCACATCGAACGCATCAAAGAATTGATTTACGTTACAGAGATTCCACATAAGCCTAAAAATAAGCTGGAGGAAATCATTTGTGATGCTGACCTAGACTACCTCGGACGAGACGACTTCCACGAAATTGCTGATAAACTGCGCCGTGAGCTTAAAGAACATGGTAAAATCGACAGCGATAAGCAATGGGATGAGATTCAGGTAATGTTCCTCAAGAAGCACAAGTACTTCACCAAGACATCCCTCAAAACGCGCAGAAAGAAGAAAAAGGAGAACTTAAAAGAAGTTCAAGCACGCTTGGAAAGAGATGAATATGTGGATTGATAGGTGTGTTTGCATCTTAATTTGAAACGAACGTAGTTTGACCAGGTCTGAGAGGTTAACTCTATGTAAAATCAACCTTATCGGGAGGCGAAATCAACAGGGATGAATAGCGCAAGAAAGAACGGACTGAACAACATATTTTTACTGTTAGGGATTCTACTATTATTTCCAACGGTTCATGCTTTCGCTCAGATTCCCAGAGCTCAAATCCCAAAAGTATCGAGCTCTGAAGACAACGGAATGCTTCGGAT
>JBGCDF010000524.1:0-8550 GCA_045105095.1 Crocinitomicaceae bacterium
CTCCTCCACCGCCACCTGCTACTGATGAATACAGAGTATTTGAATTGCCTGTTGAGAGTCCAAACCATGGATCACGAACGTTAGCCGTAGCACCATCTGATCCGGTTGCTTCTCCTTACGGATGGCATGACGATAATGGACAACTAGGTGACGAATACACCATTACGGACGGAAATAACGTTTACGCAACGGAGGATCAAAACGACAACAATGGATCAGGATTTTCTCCTGACGGAGGTGCAGGGAACAGTTTTGACTTTCCTTTAGACGTGAATCAACCTACAAATACGTACATAGATGCTGCGATCACTAACTTGTACTACATGAATAATATGATCCACGATATTTGGTATCACTATGGATTTGACGAAGCAAGTGGAAACTTTCAAGAAAACAACTACGGAAATGGTGGTTCTGCAAGCGACAAAGTAAATGCTGATGCCCAAGATGGCGGAGGTACAAATAATGCGAACTTCGCAACACCTAACGACGGTTCTAATCCAAGAATGCAAATGTATTTGTGGTCTCCGAGCGGAAGTACAGACTTATTGACGATCAATTCTCCTTCGAGTGTTTCCGGTTCTTATGTAGCAATTGAAGCACAATTTGGACCAGGAGTACCGAGTACTCCTATTACAGCAGATTTGGCGTTGCCAATTGATCCAGACCCAGATGTATACGATGCGTGTACGGATCCTGTTACTCCAGGATTGATGAACGGTAAAATCGCAATCATCATGCGTGGAGGGTGTCCATTTACTGATAAAGTTCAACGAGCACAGGATGATGGAGCAGTAGCTGCCATTATTATAAACAACCTAACGAATAATCCTTTTGGTATGGGAGGAACAAGCACAACAATCAACATTCCAAGTGTGATGATTTCCAATGCGGACGGTCTTGCTCTGATCAATGAAATTGAAAATGGTGCAATAATCAATGCAACTTTAGTAAATCCAGGTGTAGTTGCTTTGGATGGCGATTTCGATAATGGAATTGTCACTCACGAGTACGGTCACGGAATTTCTAACCGCCTAACAGGTGGTGCTGGAAACAGCAGCTGTTTAGGAAATGCTGAACAAATGGGTGAAGGATGGTCCGATTGGTTCGCAGCAGTAATTACGATCGAACCAGGAGATCAAGCAGCGGATGTTCGAGGAATTGGAACATTTGCGGCTGGTCAATCTGTTACAGGGCAAGGAATTCGTCCTGCTCCATACAGCACAGATTTCAGTGTGAATGACTTTACGTACAACGCTACGAACAATAACGGTATCTCACAACCTCACGGAATTGGGTTTGTTTGGGCGACGATGCTTTGGGATATGACATGGGACTTGATTGACCAGTACGGTTGGGATCCAGACGTACACAATGGTACCGGAGGAAACAACATCGCTATCAACCTTGTAACTACAGGGTTGAAATTGCAACCATGTAACCCAGGATTTGTGGACGGTCGTGATGCGATCTTAGCTGCAGACCAATTGCTTTACAACGGAGCGAACGAATGTCTTATTTGGCAAGCCTTTGCTGATCGAGGACTTGGATTCTCTGCTGAGCAGGGAGATACAGATAACCGCTTTGATCAAGTGGAAGCGTTTGATTTACCTCCAAACTTGGCGTCAGTAACAACCGTTACGACGTGTGGTGAATATGTATGGGCAGTTGACGGTCAGACATACACAACAAGTGGAACGTACACCGTTCCGCTTACAGGAAACCCATGTTCTTCTGAAGCTATTTTGAACTTGACGATTTCATCAGGCATCACCAATTTAAACATAGTTCCGATCGGAAACACCTTGGTGGCCTCACAATCAAATTTGACTTATCAATGGATCGATTGTGCAACGAATCAGGCTATCCCAGGTGAAACGAATCAAAATTTCGCTCCAACGACTACGGGAGAATACGCCGTGATTTTATCTCTCGGAGATTGTGTTGATACAAGTGAGTGTAGAGCAGTAGAATTTGTTGGACTGATTGAAAATGAATTCTCTAATTCACTTGTTGTTTATCCAAACCCGACAGAAGGAACATTATTCGTAGAGTTCAATGCTGAACACAACGGAGTTGAGACGCGCTTACTTGATATGAGTGGACGTGTTGTTCTTGTGAAACAGTTTGACGCTTCGGAAGCTGTTGAACTCTTCTTTGAAGGACAATCTGGAATTTACTTCCTAGAAATTGAAAATGCAGACGGACAAAAGGCCGTCGTGAAGGTTCAAAAAAGCTAGTTTTTGAACGTAAATGAATTTAAAGCCCTTGGAATTTTCCAAGGGCTTTTTTGATGACTACACTTAATTAAAACTCAATTTGTCCCTTTGAATAATTTTGTTTAACATTATAATTAAATAGTTAAACAAAATAAACTATGAAAACTACTTACATTGTAGCAGCGCTTCTTTCTCTTTTATTCACCAGCGCCTATTTGAAAACAAACGACGACAATTTGACGACAAACTCTTCCCTTATGATTTTCAATTTTGCCCCTGATGTTGACGCTAGTTCCTGGTTTATACTTAACGACGGCGTAATGGGCGGAGTCTCAGAGTCCACTTTTCACTTAAACGAGGATGGCTTTGGACTATTCGCCGGAGGCATTTCTACGGCTAATAATGGAGGCTTTGCTTCTGTTCGTTACCGACCTGCATCCATTGATCCCAACGGCAAGAAAACCGTTCGTTTGAAAATTAAAGGAGATGGAAAATCTTATCAGTTTAGAGTCAAGAAGAACATTTCCGACTACGAATCGTACATCACAACCTTTCAAACCTCAGGCGACTGGGAAACCATTGAAATCAACCTAAACGATCTCTACCCAAGTTTTAGGGGTAGAAAATTGCAACAAGCCAATTACGATGCATCATCGTTAGGTGAAATTTGCTTTCTGATTGCCAATAAACGAAACGAAACCTTCGAATTACTCATTGATGAAATCTCCATTCAATGAGATCAGACTTAGTTCTGGATATGCCACAAAAACGCCCTTGAAAAATATCCAAAGACGTTTTTCGTTCGGGAAACTCATCTCCTTATTAGAGTAATGTCGTCGGACATACATACTCTGTAACTTCTAAACCACTCTTCTTTATCCCGTCAAATCCTTCTTTCACATCTAAAAAATTATCCCAGCCTCTTTGCTTTAAAATGGAAGAGGCAATCATACTTCGGTAGCCTCCTGCGCAGTGAATAATGAATTTTTCATCTTTTGGAAACTTCGACAAATGATTATTGATTTCATTCAATGGAATGTTCATCGCTCCTACCAAATGCTCGGAATCAAACTCGCTTTTCTTGCGGATATCAAATACGTGCACTTCTTCAAGCTTCATTTCTGCCAACTCGACCGCAGAAATTCTATCCACAGAATTCGTTTCAAAATCGGTTGCAACCCACGCCTCTATTCCCCCATTCAAGAAACCAATCGTATAGTCGTATCCTATTCTTGATAAGCGAATCATACTTTCCTCTTCTTTTCCCTCATCCGTTACCAATAAAATTTCTTGTTTGATATCAGGAATCATCTCCCCAACCCACATGGCAAAACTTCCATTCAGCCCGATATTGATGCTATTAGGGATATGTCTTTTAGCGAAATCAGTTGCGCTTCTTGTATCTAACACCAATGCCCGCGTATCAGTGGCAACAGCTTCAAACTCTCTAGGTGATAAAGGTTGATTTGCTTTTTCAAGGATATTGTCGAGGCTTTCGTATCCGTTTATATTCATTAACACATTCTCAGGGAAATAACTAGGAGGAGCTGTCAATCCAGTCAGCACGGATTCTACGAACTCATCTTCTTTCATTTCCTGCAGCGCGTAGTTCGTTTTCTTTTGATTCCCGAGCGTATCCGTTGTTTCCTTGCTCATCATTTTTCCACAAGCCGAACCTGCTCCATGATTGGGGTAAACGATCAAGTCGTCGCTAAGCGGCATTATTTTATTGCGTAATGAACTGTAAAGATGTCTCGCTAACTTGTCTTGGGTCAAATCCTCAATCACATGCTGTGCTAAATCCGGACGTCCCACATCTCCAATGAACAAGGTATCTCCAGTAATGATTCCACGTTCTTTACCGTTTTCATCAATCACCAAGTAAGTCGTACTTTCCATTGTGTGTCCTGGAGTATGAATCACTTTGATCTTGTATCCGCCTAATTCGAATACCTGACCATCTTCAGCAGAGGTAATTTCATAAGCGGGCTTCGCATTGGGTCCGTATACGATTTCAGCTCCTGTTTTCTTCGATAAATCCAGATGACCTGAAACGAAATCTGCATGGAAGTGCGTCAGAAATACGTATTTGATTTTCGCTTTGTCTGAATTGGCGCGATCAATATATGGTTGTACCTCTCGTAATGGATCAAAAATCGCTGCCTCACCGTTGTTCTCAATATAGTATGCCGCGTGCGCTATGCACCCCGTGTAAATCTGTTCTATTTTGAAATTTGACATGATATATGATTTTTAGTTTCACAATTTGTTCTTCACAAAGGTCGTGAATCATCATCTCCTGAATAGTGACAATTGTTACATTGGAAACTGATCTATATCAGGAAAGGGAAAGACAAAAACCTATCTATGAGATCGATATCCGTACATTCTATATCTTAGTGAAGCGGCTCTGAACAATCAGGTAGGTCCAATTTGTTATGATACTAAAAAACGTACTCGCGGTTCTCATTCTTCTTAGCTCCACAACTGTCCTTTTTGCTCAGAACGATAAGGACAGAAAAGCTCCAACGGTTGTATCTCGCGTAGATTCATCGCACGCCCAAAATGTAGTTTTGGAACAATCCTTTGAGGTGAATGTTCCAATAGACTCCGTTTGGAATGCCTTTACTACTAAAGAGGGATGGGAAAGTTGGGCTACAGCTAAGGCTGAAGTAGATCTTAAAATAAATGGACTTATCAGAACGAATTATAACAAAGATGGGGAGATTGGCGATGAATCTACTATCACACTTCACATTATAAATTACGTTCCAAAACGGATGTTAACACTTCAGGCTGAGCTTACAAAGAACTTTCCTGAATTCATGAAAGAAGATGAAAAGGAGCTTTTTAACACAATTATCTTCGAGGAAGTAAGCCCAATCAGAACAAAGGTCATTTCTTATGGAATTGGCTACAAACTGAATGACAAGTACCGCTCACTTTTAACATTTTTCATTCAAGGAAATGAGCAATCTTACCTTAATTTGATATCGTATTTAGAAACTGGAAAACCTTCCGTTAATTACTAAAACCATGGATAAAGCCCTACAAACAATGATCGATAATATGCCTGAAAAAACAGGGAAGTCTTTGGAAGATTGGAAAGCAATATTGAAGGCGAAATCCTTCAGTAAGCATTCGGAAGGAGTGAATTTCCTCAAAAAAGAATACGGAGTAACGCATGGCTTCGCCAATACCATTGTGACGCTTTCGAAAGAAGAAGATAACAGCCCTGAAGATCTTGTTGGAAGTCAATACAAGAGAAAAGAAGGGCTCTTCCCGATCTATGAGAAATTGCTATCAGTTGTTCATTCTTTTGGCGACGACGTGACGATCACACCTAAGAAAACCAGTGTTAGCATTATCAGAAAAAGACTATTCGCTCTGATTAAGCCCGCTACCAAAACCCGAATTGATCTGGGATTGAAAATAAAAGATCAACCAACAGGTGATCGATTGGAGAATCCAGGTCCGTTTGGAACGATGTGCACGCATCGTGTTCGATTATCGGAGGTTTCTGAAGTTGATGATGAATTGATTGAGTGGATGAAAGAGGCCTACAATAAATCCATTTGAGTTCACCATTCTATATATACTACTATCTCTACATTTCATAGAAATCCTCCTTTTCGTATTACTGGATGAACGAACGTGAAGTGAATGCATAAAACACTTCTAGTTTCATCTTACCAAGGTATCTTCTATATTTTGGAAGAGTGCGAAAGGTACTTCCCCTAGTAAAGCCATCCTTCTTCTTCTTGCCTTTTCACATAGTGCTTTAGCTTTCCAATACCTTTCAAAACCCGCTGACAAACAACATCTTACCTGTACAGTGAAGGAGTTAAAGAGATTGATCAATCCCCCTTTCATTGTAAGAATACCCCCAGAGAGGTATTGTGCAGAGTTCGTTTTTAAATGAGATTTGTAGTGAACCATTTAATCACACTATTATGAATGAAACATGTGAAGGGGTAGAACTGGAGTACACTTTCAAAGAAATTGGGATGGAAAGTGGGGCATTTTTCACTATCAGTAACGAATTCGAACAGTAATACTTCTATGCAAGTCCGCAGTGCAATTCTCACTGTCAGTTTAACTATATTATATAAACCAAAACAGGGAAGCCGAAAACTGTATAGAGTAGGCGAACTAAATAATCTAACACTATGTCAATTGATACTATTTTACAATTTGCGTGCACGGAACCGATCCGTGAAGGAGCAAGGTATTTAACCCGTGAACAAGCTATTCAAAGATATAAGGACAAAGTAAACGAACCTGAAAACACAGAATTAGCTGGATTTCTCTTTAATCTGGACTCCATGAAACAATTCATTAGCGATATCGATGCATATAACGAAGGTGCGCAAGAAGGATTCAAAATAGAGGGAATGCGGATTTGGAAAACGAAATCTTACGCAAATGAAGGCAATGGTGAACAATTACTAGACGATCTTATCATTACTCCAACTCTTGCGGATGAGACGGACCTTCATGGGACATGCGAAGGAAAAGACGTAGGACCAGAAGTCTCTACAGGGAATCTATTACTTATTCTAGGTTCGGCACGACCATGTCCAAATTTATGTGGTCGAGGACCAAGTTTTTTCCACGAATTGGACCTAAGTACTTGTTCTGAATAAAAACAATGCCCCAGAGAGTTCAAGCTAGTTATATTGTTTGAACTCTCTTATTTTTAATAACTTGTCTGAAATTAACCCAATGTCACTGAGAGATTTCACTTTCGTAATGAATGATATTTCCGAGTACTCTTACCTCTTGGTTGGAGTATTTGCATTCGTCACGTGGATGAAATTCAAAAAGTTCAAACTCCTTTGGATCTTTCTTCTTCTGAGCGGATCAATTCGGATCATCACCATTGTGTTAGCCGAACATTACCTGAATACTCACCTATTCTATCACCTACTTGGATTGCTTGAGTTGATATTCATCTACTGGATCTATTCCAAAGAAGGCATTTCAAAAAAATGGTTCTACCTTATTCTTTTCGGTGCAGCAGCGTACTGTGTTAATTCAGTATTTATCCGATCCCTATTCGAAATGAATAATTTTGCCTTGGCAATCGTCCAAATCATCATTTTAGGTTTAGGATTCAACTATACGCTTCGCTTATATTCCAGCGCAAGAAGGTTCGAGAATTCATCATTCTTTTACATCAATGCTGGATTCGTATTTTACGCAGTTGGGGCCTTTTTTGTAAATCTCTTGAGTTCGAAAATTGTGAGTGAATCCACCAATGACTTCTTTCACAATGCCTGGATTTTAGAGTCATTCTCAGCATTGATTCGACTTCTTCTAATTACTTACGGATTAATTCTATTGATTCGTGAACGGTGATTTAGCCATATTGCTAATTGGTACTTCAGGTATGCTTCTAATGCTCATCGCGTTTATGACTTTCGCGTATAGAAACCAGAAACAGTTGATGAAAAAGGAGGTGAAAGTCAGAGAAATTAATGAACTCCTAAAATCTGAAGAACTTAAATCCGCCTACTCCTTGCTGGAAGGGCAGGACAACGAACGCCAGCGAATTTCCAATGATCTCCATGACAGAATGGGCGGGCAATTGTCAACAATCAAAATTTATTTGGATCTATTAAATGACACGGAATTGGATGATGAACAACAAAAGCTACTCAATAACATACTTGAGTCTACATCCACTTCAATACAGGAAGTAAGGGCTATTGCACATGACCTCAACAATTCAACCCTCAAATATTACGGTTTACAAAAAGCCATTGAACACTTATGTGAGGCCATCAATGCATCGAAAAAAACGACGGTGAGTTACCATATTTCAATTAATCATGAACTCAATGGTAGAATGATACGGGACATTTATCACATCATTCAGGAATTAATCACGAACACCTTAAACCATGCAAGCGCTTCTAACATTCACATTGAACTGACGATTTTGAAAGACGAGCTGAATCTCATTTTTGAAGATAATGGAGTTGGATTTAACATCGATGACACGTACGCAGGAATTGGTTTAAAAAGTATTCGTTTACGTGTGGAACGTTATCATGGAATTTTAACCCTTGACTCAAAACCAAACCGAGGTTCATCATTTATCATTGAAATACCTTTTACTGATGATTAAAAAAACGAAAATATTAATCGCCGATGATCACAGTATCGTGGCGACCGGAGTCCAGGCCATTTTTGAAACAAAGGAGGGTTTTGATGTTCTAGGAGTAGTTGGCAATGGACTTGAAGTCTTAGCTTTTCTAGAGAGTAAGATCGTGGATGTTATTATTATGGATATTAATATGCCCGAAATGAACGGCATTGTGTGCAC